>JBMOEO010000106.1:0-11432 GCA_049318945.1 Phototrophicaceae bacterium
CGCGATGGAGTATATAGCACCGCGCACATCCTTGAGCAAGCGGTGGCGATTGCCTCACAAGGGAAGGGGTGGGCAATCCTAGCACCGCTCGTACTGGCTTCGTTGTGGTCGCGTGGGCGTGCCACCGCATGGATCATCGGCTCATGGCTCATGACGTTGTGCTTGTTACTCCTCATCAACGCCCGCACCGGCATGTTCATTCACATTCGCTATTTGCTGGTGGACTGGATTCCGCTGTGCTTGGTGCTTGGGCTAGGGATTGACCAATTCAAGCGGTGGCGCGTTCCGTCTTGGGTGGTGGTGATGGTGTGGGCTGGCGCGGGCTTGTGGGGCTATTCACAGTTTGAGGCAAGCTATAACCGCGATGCACGCTGGACGCTCCCGTGGTCTAGCATTGTCGCCACGCTTGCCCCGCGTGTTCACGCGGATGATGTCGCGCTGGTGCATGTGCCTGCCCCGTTGCTACATTGGACGCAGGAACGTATCGCCCCATACTATACCCATACGATGGGCATTCCCGTTTTGCCCACCCCCCTACGCCTGCCCCTCGCTCGCACGGACTGGCTTGGACAAATTGGACAAGCAGAGCGCGTCTGGCAACTTTACGCCACCGACAGCACCCCACACGGCTACAGTGAATTACGCGCCGTGTTGAGTGAATTGTATGAATTTTGTGGAGAAGTGGATGGCTCGACAGGCGTTCACGTTGACCTGTACGCCAAAACAATGGGACAATGTGAAGAGTAGTTTTGTATAACGATAGCACGAGGACAAGATGCTTTACGATATTTCACGCACGATTGATACACAAACCAGCGTTTGGCCCCAAACCCCCTCTTTCAGTTGGTCATACTTGATGCAACTGTCACAAGGGAACAGCGTCAACCTAACGCAGATAACGCTGACCCCACACACCGGCACCCATTCCGATGCGTTTTACCATTATGAACCGTCTGGGGAGCATCCAGCACAAATGCCTTTGGATGCCTTTATGGGTTCAGCGCGAGTCATTGAGGTGGGGCATTACAACGAGCCAATCATGCCCGCTGACATAGCCGAACGAGCGCAAGGCGCACAACGCCTGCTGTTCCGTAGCCACTTCAGCCAGTTGGCTGATAACCAATGGTCAAACGCCTTCCCCTATTTGAGCGTAGAACTCATTGCATGGTGTGCCGAGCAAGGCATCCGCTTAATCGGGCTAGACTCTCCGTCGGTGGATGCGTTCGATAGCACTGCCCTTCCGTGTCATCACGCGCTCTATCAGCATCGCATCGTCAACCTAGAACTGTTACAACTGCGTGATGTGCCTGAAGGGGATTATGAATTGATCGCCCTCCCTCTCAAGTTTGACCACTTATGCGGTTCGCCAGTGCGTGCCATTTTACGAACAACGGGAGCATAAGGGATGACTTTCATACTTTACGTTCTCTTCTTGGTGGTGCAACTGGGGACTTATCTGGCAATTCGTCGTCAGCTTTTACCGCTCAACCTGATTGCTGGCGTGGGCATCTTCGCCAGCATTGTGCTGGTCATGCTGATCGGCTTGGTACAAGGGAGCGTTGGCTTACAGGCGTTTCTGGTGGGGATGGTGTTGGGCGCACTCTTGAACGCGCTCACGTTGGGGACGGCGTGGTACTTCCAACGCCAAGCCTAAGCACTAAAGATAGGGATCGCGCTGGGGGATGGAATGATTGGCGCAGGGGTAACGCTGATGGGGGGCGTGACGGTGGGTAAGGGAATAGGTGTGAGGGTTGGGGTGATGTTGGGATCACGTGTGGGGGCAAGCGTGATGATAACTGGGGTGACGGACGGGAGCGGTGTTTTGGTATCGGTTGGGGTGGCGGTTGGGTAGCGCGGCTCAATCACGTCGCGGTGCATATACGCTTCGTCAATGCGCTTGGTGAGCGGTTTCCAATCAATCTGATACCACTCCGTCCCAATGATCTGTTGAATCACGCACACTTCTGTTCCTTGATTCCACACTTCCAACTGAGAAGAACTGGTGGTGGGGAATTGGCGCACAACCGCACTACCCACATTGACGGTGAACGTCTGGCAAGTGGGCGCGTCTGTGAAGGTGGGGATGGGCGTAAAGGTTGGGCGGGCGTTCAGTTGCGCCTTCTCGGCGGTGGAGGTGGCAATCAGCTGGGCGCGTTGGGTGGCTTCTTCCACGCCTAAGCCCCCCGTACTCAAGTACGCAAGCCCCCCCTGCCACAGGTAATACATCCCCATCACCAATGCCAGCCCTGTCAAAAAGACAAACCAGCCCGGTGGGTTAGCATTTGAGTAACTGTTATAACGACGGTTCATGTGTTTAGTTCTATCAAACCTACCCCAGATGTGCAAGCACGCGACTGAAACGGTGGCTAGACGTGGGTTTGGCGCAAGCGCATCATCGTGCGCAACCATAGCTCAAACAACAACGGGTTCAACGGACGCTCCATCACGCCATCCGCCCCACAATCTAGCACAGCTTGAAGGTGTTCTCGGTCGGATAATCCGGATATAATCATGATCGGTATGTGTTGTGTGGGCGCGTTGGCTTTGAGGTGTCGGCAAAGATCATATCCTGACATCCCTGGCAAACGGGCATCCAACAGGAACAAGTCCGCTTTCAACAAAGGTAAGTTTTTGAGGAGCGCGTCCCCGCTTGGAAAGTCGGTGGGTTGGTAGCCAAACCGTTTTAGGAAGGTGGTCAGAATATCACGATTGAGTGGATCATCATCCACCACGACAACCGATTTGGTGTGCATTTTCAAATACTCCTTTTAAGATGAGTTGATTGATTTATTATTAAATTTCCTTTAAGATCAACCGCTGTGGTTTGGTCAAGACTCATATCATGTACTTTGAACATTCAACAGATATTGTACACAAAGGGTAGAAGAATCTCTCATGGAATTATTGGGAATTGATATTGGTGGCAGTGGCATCAAAGGCGCGATCGTCAACACAGAGACGGGGGAGTTCATCACGGAGCGGCATCGCATTCCAACACCAGACCCCAGCACCCCCCAATCCGTTGCAGAAGTTGTCGCGGATATGACACACTATTTCAATTATTCCGGCATGATCGGATGCACCTTTCCCGCCATCGTCAAGAACGGGATCACGCTTTCAGCGGCAAACGTGGACAAGGGCTGGATTGGCATTGACGCGAAGGCGTTGCTAGAAGAAGTGACGGGGTGTCAAATTTGCCTGTTGAATGATGCGGATGCCGCTGGCATTGCCGAGTTCCGCTTTGGTGCGGGCAAAGATATTCCGCATGGGGTGGTCATTGTCTTGACGTTTGGAACAGGCATCGGTAGCGCGATCTTCGTCAATGGGACGCTCGTACCCAATACTGAATTTGGTCACATGGAGCTAAAAGGGATTGATGCCGAATTGTATGCCGCGGATAGCGCACGCAAAGCGGAGGCACTCTCTTGGAAGAAATGGGCAAGGCGCGTCACCCGTTATCTTGAGAAGTTGGAAGTCCTCTTCTCCCCTGATTTGTTCGTCATTGGCGGAGGCGTGAGCAAGAAGCATGAGAAGTTCATCCCCTTCATTGAGGTGAAAACGCCCATCGTGCCCACCACGCTACTCAATGATTCTGGCATCATTGGGGCAACGTTGGCGGCAGAGCGAGAACTTCTGCTTGATGAACAACGTCGCCTCATTCAGTTTCAAGAATCTAACGCTTCCACACCCTCTACCCATCAATAGAGGGTGTGCTTTTTCCAGCGTTCAAGTAACCAATGTGTGGTTAGAAAAGCCGTAGGTGGAAGCTCATCCTCCGTGAACCATGCCGCCTCTAGCGCATCATCCCCTGCCAACAGCTCCCCACCCATCCATTCCAGTTGGTAGGCGATGATGATGTCAGCAGAGCCATCACCTGGGTTGTGGAACACATCCAACAAGCGCGGATGTTTGGCGACTAGATTGGTTTCTTCTAGCACCTCACGCATGGCGGCTTCTTGCGGATTTTCGTTGGCATTCACAAAGCCGGCAGGAAGTGCCCACTTGCCCTTCTGCGGATCGACCCCACGTTTGATGAGCAAGACGCGCTCATTTTGCACCAGCAACATGACTACCGCCACTTTAGGATCATAGTAGACGGTGTAATCACAGGCGGGGCAAATCGGGCGCAACGCCCCCGTGCGCTCCTGTTCGATGAGGGCTGTACTGCACATCGGGCAATATTGATACTCACGTCGTTTACTCATCGTTGTAACCTCATCCATGCTGTACCAAACGAAATAATGCCAAACACGATACCCCCTACCACGCTCACCCACCCTAGCCATACATCCGACCCTAACGAAACGCGCTTCATCATCGCTAGGTTCGCTTGGGGTTGATCCTCCACCACAGTCAAGGTGGCGGTTGGGGCAGGAGACAGGGTGGGCATAGGGGATGCCCCTGCCTCCAGTTGAAGCATCGGGGCGGATTCCCCTAACCGTGCCATGCTCTCTTCTGCAGGTAGCGTCACCATCCCACTGGGAGCAGCCACTTGGGCAAGCACGCCCTCTTGCTCACTGGCAACATCTTCAACAGCATCTGCCACCATTGGGGCAGACAACGCGATCACAGGTGAGGCGGTTGCCGTCATCGCCACAGTGGGAGTGGATAAAATGGCAAGGCTTCTAGCAGATCGAAAGACCTCTTCAGGATAAGGGACGCTTGAGGTGGGCACCAAATCGTTCAAGCTAGAGCCGTTCAAAATGAAGCGCAAGCCCAATGTCACCAACAGCACCGCCGCCACCGCGCTGGATAGGCTATAGGGTAGCGTGGCAGGGAACACTATAAAACGGGGAATCATCACCATCTTGGGCGTAAGGGTGAAATCACGCGGGACGCGACGCGGTGGCAACTCCTGCAGAAGTTGGGTCATCGCCTGTAGCGACGCAAATTCCGCTTGCCAAACGGGATCATCGGCAAGGCGTTGCTCTACTTGGTGCTGTTCATGCTGTGACAACTGACCATCCAAGTAGGCAGAAAGTTGCTCAAGCGTTTCGGGTGGGAGGGAGTGAGTTTGTGCCATAAGTCTATCTAGTGTGCTTTACAATTGTTGACGATATTGGGAGGGTAAAAGTTCCTTAACCCCACGCAAACAATCTCGAACAGACGCACGCGCACGGCTAATTCGGGATTTAACGGTGCCAAGCGAAACCCGCTCTATGCTGGCAATCTCTTGATAGCTATAGGATTCCACATCGCACATGACCAACGCCACACGTTGATCGGGCTTAAGCGCGTTCATACAGGATTGGATCGCACGTTGAAGCTCGCGCTGTAAAGCGACCTCCTCTGGGAGGGGGTCTTGCCCGACGATGGGAAAGCCATCATCATTGTCTTCTGGGGTGAGGTCTTCGATGGAATCAGCAGGGCGACGCTTTTGATAGCGAAGCATATCATAACAGGTGTGGGTGACAATTTGCCCTAGCCATGCCCTGAAGTTCCCCCCGCGATAGGTATTTAGCTTGCGATAGGCGGTCAAAAAAGTTTCTTGGGTGGCATCTGCTGCCGCCATTTCCTCTCCTAGAACACGCCATGCAATGTTATAGATGCCCTCTTGATAGAGGAGGACGAGCGCGTTAAAGGCGTTCAAGTCGCCCTTGCTGGCTTGTCGGATAAGTTGGGTCTCTGTTGGTTGCATTTCTCTATTGACAATCCTTGCGAACGCGGATATTATATTTGAACATTCTCTGGCGAAGTGGCGGAATGGCAGACGCGTGCGACTCAAAATCGCATTCCCCCCGGAGTGTGGGTTCGAGTCCCACCTTCGCTACTACGAAAAGCTAGGCGTAACTTTCGTCTAGCTTTTTTTAATCCTTTTACCTCCAACATTATCAACTTGGAGCGACAGTAAATCAACATGCTACGATTTCTGACTTCCCTCCTCATCGGTATCTTGGTTGGCTTTGTACTTGGATTATATCTCGGTTGGGTGCCTTTCCCAGTTGAGTATGTCAATAGCCCAGCCTCCGCTTTAGCCCAGTCTTATAAAGATGATTATACCGTCATGATTGCCAATGCGTGGTTACAAGACGGGGATACTGAACTGGCACTCACACGGTTGCGCCTGTTGGAAGTGGAGAATATCCCTCAACACGTGCAAGACGTTACCGAACGCTACATTTCTGGATCAGTATTCATTGACGAGATTCCTGCTTTGGTTGCCCTAAGCGAAGCACTAGGACGCTTAACCCCGATCATGATTCCGTATCGACAAGCGGAGATCACCCCATGACCTACGACAATGAGCAAAACGAATTAGCATCTCACTCGCGCTATCGCCACCGCCCCTTGTGGCGTAGGGTGTCTTGGAGTGGGGTATTGGTTGGCATGGCGATTGGGTTAGCAATCGGGTTATATCGTGCGTGGTATGTCAATCCAGTGGTAGAGTTTGATACCGAGCCATGGCAACTCACGGAGTCAATCCGTCAGGAATACATGGCGACAATCGCTTTGAGTTTTGGTTACAACAGTGATCTCACCAAAGCACTTGAACGCTTGCTAGAGACTGCTCCGCGCCAAGTTGACCCGTTCCAAGACTTGGCAGACACCGCTTGCGAACTCACCCAGACGGGCTATGTTGCCACCAATGGGGGGCTAAAAGCCATTCGCAGCATGAAAACGCTCTATCAGTTGCAGGGCAGAACAGGGTGTGCGGATACGTTCATTCAACTAGAGATTCAACCAACCGCCCTAGTGCAAATCGAATTGCCCACGCCAACCGCTTTACCCCCTGCCACCAAAACCCCCACGCCCCCTCCGCTTGCCGTGCCCACCAGCACGCCCTTCACGTTTGTTGTGCCCACCGCCGTTCCGCAAAATCAATATGTTCTGGTGAATGTGGCAACCTATTGTAACCCCTCGCTATCGGGCTTGATTGAAGTTTACGTGCAGGACATTGACGGGGAGGGCGTTCCCGGTCAACGGGTGCGTGTGCGCTGGGCAGAGGGTGAAGACACCTTCTATACAGGGCTAAAGCCCGAAAAGGGCTGGGCATACGCTGACTTCACCATGACCGTTGGGGAGGCTTATACCCTAGACATGCCTGAACGCTCGGAGCCTTCCACACAAGAATTGGTGGCAACCCCTTGCACGACGGAAGAAGGGGCAGCTGCGATCACGTCCTACCGTGCGATTTATCGCTCCAACGGCTAAGGGGCAATGAGGGGTTGTCGGGTGGAGGTGAGTTTAAGCGCGGTAGCTGTGGCGGAAATTGGCTGGCTCCATGCTAGGTATAAATGGCGGTCGCTATCGGCGACGAAGCTAGGCGCACCGAGCCAAGCCTGTTCAGTTTGGGCAAGGGGTTGCATCCCCACCACCTCCCCTTGCTTCAGGTAGATCACCCCGATACGTCCATCAGCCAATTGCCCCGCCACCGCCACCACCCCGTAATCCCCCACCAACGGCGCACTCCACCCCACTTGAAACCCCTCTTCAGGCGTGACGGGTTCACGCGCTTGGAGGGTGTCACCGCTGTTGAAGGTGGTGGTGAAACGGGTATTCAACAATGGCAAGACGCGCAAAGGTCTAGCAGGTTGCCACTGTCCGCCAGAAATGTCATACACCGCAAACCACGTTTCCACCTGCAAGCTAGGCAACAATACCCCCCAAAACAGATACAACCGCCCGCCCTCGCTGGCAACCCGTAGGTGATACCGATAGACGGTTGCATCCCGATAGGGCACTTCTCCCACTTGGCGCAAAGATTCAACCCGTCCGTCGTGATACTCCGCCAGCATCACTTCCCCCGTCGGAACGCTCCAAACAAGTTGGGGTGGCTCAATCCCCACCGCCACCGCAGGACACCCCCCCATCCCTTGCACCAGCGTTTCCGTCCATACCACGCGCCCGCTCACGTCTACTTGCGAGGCTTCTAGGTTTGGCTCGGCACGATGTCCTGACCGCCAAAAGACGATGGCTTCCCCCGTGAAGGTGGGCAAGATGTCATAGCACTCGGTGGGTTGTACCGATAATTGAATGGGACCGCGGAAGATGCCCAGCGTTTCATCCACCAGCGCGTTATACAGTTGGGTTTGTCCGCTTGCGTCAAAGTCTCGCCAGAACAAATGCGCGGTCTGTCCATACGCCACGCTCAAGCGTTGCGTTTGGGGAAGCGTAGGAGGCAAGGGCAAGGTGATGATGGGGGTCATTTGTTGGGTGGTGAACGCCACCATATCCTGATGGACTTGGTTATTGGGATGCCCCACCCACGCAAGCAACAGGCGATCCTGTGCGACGGCAAGCGCGGGCGCGTCCAGTTGGGTTGTTTGGGTGACGGTGATAACCTGCCCCCACGCGGAACGCTCTTGCGGTGTGCCCATGATGGGCAAGCCAGCACATGCCACACCGCTAACTAGCCAGAGCAACAGCACCAAACGGATAACCCAATATTTCCCAAATATTTCCCAAATTGGGGGATAGCTTCGCAGTTGGCTCATTGGAGATTGGGCACGGGCTAATTGCCTGACCGCGACAACACTTCAATGACAATGGAGGCTTCTGCGCCCGGCATGCCATCCTTGCCAAAAGCCTGAGCAGTGATGATGTGCTTGCCCACACCCGCCGCCAACCAATTCATCTGGGTGGCAAAGACAGGCACGCTTGACTCGGTGGGCTTGGCTTGGTTGTGGGGCTGGGTATCAATCACCAATTCTACCCGTTCAATCCCTGCGGTTTGATAGGTTGCCACCATATCAAATAGGAGTTCCGTCCCTTCAATCACGGTGGCGTTGTTCAGTGGTGAAATAAATTGCACGCTAGGAAAATCGGGCGTGGGGCTGGGAGGGGGAACATTATTGCTGAGGGTACATCCCAATAGAACCGCGCATAGCATCCCCACTAGACAGATCATTCGTCGTAATTGAGTGTTCATCTGTTGCCCCTGACATGTCAAAATAGATCATCCATAAGATTATGCGATTTGCCTTTAACACTTGCAAGCGAAAAGAAAACCGATGCACATTGATATTTTCACGCTATTTCCGGAGATGTTCACCCCGCTCTATCACAGTATGCTACACAAGGCGCAAGAGATCGGCGCGTTGCAGCTGGCGATTCATGACATCCGCGACTATGCCAACAACAAACATCTCAAGGTGGATGATACCCCGTATGGGGGCGGAGGGGGCATGATTCTACAAGCTGCGCCGGTGGTGGATGCGGTAGAAGCAACACTAGGGGAGGCACTCCCTAGCACGCGCGTGATCTTGATGACCCCACAAGGGAGGGTGTTAAGCCATGAGTTGGCGTTTGAACTGGCACAAGCCCCACGCTTGGCAATTGTGTGTGCCCACTACGAAGGGGAGGATGAGCGCATCCGCCAGACCATCATCACCGATGAAGTGAGCATTGGGGATTATGTCTTGACCGGGGGGGAATTGGCGGCAATGGTGGTGATTGACGCGCTCACACGGTTTTTGCCCGGCGTATTGGGGGCAGAAGGCGCACAACACCGCGATAGCCACGCCGACGGATTGCTAGAGGGACCCCACTACACACGACCGCGCGTATATCGTGGGTATGAAGTTCCGCTCGTTTTACAAGAGGGCAACCATGCCAAGATCACCCAATGGCGCAGGGAACAATCCCTATGGCGGACGTGGTGTAACCGCCCTGATCTCTTGTTGAAAGCAACGCTCACCGAACAAGATAAGGCTATCCTAGCAAAATTTGCCAAGCAGGACGCGCTCCGCTTGCGTAACCTATCCCATGAAATTTATATAAATCCTTGATAAGGGCTTGCTTTCCAAAATCCAACCAACATGCTATGATCTTGAAACATGCCGATATATACTTGATCTTACTAGACGTTCTGTAGGAAGCAAATTTGATGATTCCAAAAAATCGTAGCGACAAGCTCGAAAGTGCCCTTAAGACTCTGCATTCTGTTGTAGACGGTATCAAGGCATCGGTGGTCGTCAATAACGATGGCTTACTTGTTTCATCCTATCCTACAGGGGATGAGGATAACCCACACGAAAACCCCACCAGTAGCCCACAAGTAGCAGCAATGGCGGCTACCTTGATTGGCTTGGCGGAACGCACGCTGGGGCGGCTGGCACAAGGGAATTTGGAACGCATCTTGATGGAAGGCGAAGAAGGCGTGATGGTGGTTTATCCCGCCGGTCGCGCGTCTATCGCGGTGTTGGTGGGGAAAGATGCACGCCTTGCGCATGTGCTTTTTGCCGCCAAGCAAGCCGCCGCTGAAGTTGAGACCATCCTAGCTACTTAGAAAATAAACCTTCATCCCCAAATTGCCAAGCGAGACGGTATCCCCATCTTTGACTTGTACCATCTCTTGGGGTTGAAGTTGCACGCCGTTCACAAACGTTCCGTTCGCGCTACCAAAGTCGCGCACGTAGAGCTTGTTCTCTTTTTTGACAAAGGCGGCGTGCTTGCGGCTGACCCCCATCTTGTAGCCACCATAGTCTTGTAAGTCAATTTCTGGGACGAAGCGAGAGTATTGATCGCGCCTGCCCATGACCACATCGCGTTCAGAGGGTTCAATTTCCAGCGCAAGATCAAAGTCATTCAACACCACACGAAAGCGCATCCCTTGTTTCAAGGTGTCGCTTCCAATACTTTTGATGTTGTCTAGTTTTTGAAACTCTAACTCTTGTGTAGCCAATTTGCGCGTGGCAAGCGTTTCATTAACCGTGAGCATCTTCCCACAATTGGCACAAAGCATTGCGCCGGGTCGGTTCTTAAAGCCACATATGATACACGCCAAAGGGAGATTTGACATTTCAACCTGCTTTCTTGCATTTCAACATTCACTTACAAACTAAAAGTAACCACACACACCAACTGCCCAATCCCCAACCGATCCCCATGATGGAGGGGGTGAGGGTTTTGTGCAAGGATGCGTCGCCCATTGACGAACGTGCCGTTCACGCTTCCCAAATCAATGACCACCAGCCGCCCTTGCTCCAGCTTCAAGCAAGCGTGGGTACGGCTGACCCCCAACTTATAGCCACCATAACCATCTAAATCTAGGGAAGGGGTATTGCCGTTCACATTATCGCGTCGCCCCAATGTATAGGGCTGGACAAGTTGGTTTGGTAAAATCACATGGGAGGCAGTATCGGCAAAAATCTCTAAGATCACCTTCTTGCCCATCTGATAAGGCATGGGTTGATCTGGAGTGGCATCCGCCTTGATGGAGGACATGCGCTCTTGCAGTTGTTTACCCAAAGGGTGTAAGCGCGTGCGACGGTGTTCCTCTTCCAATAGCTCTGGCAATTCGCGCGTGCCACGCGACAAAGAGATATGCTCTGGCAACGTTCGCAAGCAATTGCTACAAACGGTGGCATCACTCAGATTGAGATAACCACATTCCATACACCTACGGTTAGGGTTTTGTGGTATCAATGTTTGGTTGTCCATCCTAACTCTTTTCTTTACATCATTTTACAGATAGGCATTGTACTTGTTTT
>JBMOEO010000107.1:0-11400 GCA_049318945.1 Phototrophicaceae bacterium
CTTTCCCCCCAAAGTGTGATCCGTCTAAATCCCACTTCGCCGTACCAAAACGTGGGTGTACCTCATACGTACCTCCATAGCGTTGCACCAATGCCTGCACAAACAGCGTGGCATCCCCCTCTAGCACGATGTCAATATCATCGTTGGGGCGTTGCAAGAACACATCGCGCACCACCCCACCCACCACAAACGCCGTCATTTGGTGGGCGGTTGCCAAGTCACCAATGGCATTCAACAACGCTAACGCGCTGCTTCCCAGCACTTGGGTGAGCGTATCGGGGGACAGATGGGGGAGGGTGTTGGGGGATGGCGGGGCAAGTGCACCAATCACATCGGAGCGCGTCACCAGCCCGATCAGGTTGCCCCCGTCCAAAACAGGAATCTGACCCCAGCCACTCTCCTGCATCAACTGTAAGGCGCGTTCCAATGGATCATCAGGCGCAAGGCTGACCACATTCCCTAAGACAATATCCCCAACGGTTAAGTGTCTTTGTTCGTGCGCTAGGGCGCGGTTGAGGTCTCGACTGGTGAGCAATCCCACCAACACGCCATCACGCACGACGGGATAGCCCTCATGCCCGATGCGTTGTAAGACGTGCCCAACCTCCGCTAGGGTTTGGCTTGCTTCCACAGTACGGATGCCATACGACATGATCGCATGGATTGGGAGGGTGTTGTCCATCTATTCGCTTTCCTTGAAATACGGTAAACCCTCAGCGTTCCACAAGAGCGCGTGTTGGGCATCTTCCCGAATGGTATAACCAAGTGGGAGGGATGGTAAAGGGAGGAGTGTCACTTCTGTTGTTTGCCCCATCACCACGCGCAATGCCACGTTATCCGCCGAAGTGGGGCGCAGGAAAATCCCGGCGGATTCTAGCAGGGGGAAGGTTAGCTGGGCGGGCAGGCTGGGGTCTATGTGGTGATACAATTGGATGCCGTTGGGATAGCCCAAATTTGCCAGCGCATCGCGTTGGGTGGGGGTGGGCTGTTGCACAGCATCCCTCAACCATGTGTATAGCGCGGGCTGTGACGCAAACGGGGGGAAACTGGCATCCACCGCTAACCCCAGCGGTAGCCCATACGCCAGTGGCAAGAGCGTGTCGTCTAGGTTTTGCCCAATCCATAAATCCACACTGGCGCGATCTTCGGTGACAACGGCGGTATAGGGTAAATGGGGCGCAAGCTGGGGGGCAACACCAATGCGATACGACGGCTTGAAGTCAGTGGTGATGCTGGGTGCCGTGACAATGGGCACGGGGGCAAACGGCGTGGGCGTTGCTTGGCATCCCACCCCCAACCACAGCACCCAACCACACAGCAAGGCGCACCCTAACCGAGTTGCCACGGTCCGATTAGCCCACGGCTCAACATGCTTAAACCGACGAAGAAGTTAAACACGCTCAACATGGCAAACGCCAACGCTGCCGAAGCATCATCACGCCCCCGTAATTGGGTGAACATGCCCGGAATGATAATCACCATCCATGCCATGTAGATGAAATACGTATTCACACGGGGAAGGCGAAAGCCCGTCAGCCATAAGATGACCCCCACCGACAAGGTGATGAAGGACAGCAAGGTCAGGATGCTGATTGCCCCCCAAAATTGTCCGCTGATGCTACGGTTGCGTGCTGCCATGACGGTTGCCCACACGGCAATTGCCAACGAAAAGAGGAGGATGGCATTGAATAGAACTTGATGGATGTCATTGAGAATCGTCATGGATGACTATACCTGCTTATCTTAATCTCGCCATTGTAGCACCAATTGCGCAAGCCCCATACAGTCCATCTTAGACGACCAAAAGGGGAGGGTGAATGGGTGAAAATTTGTTCGCTTTGTATAGCGAATCAGGCTTTACATTCAAGCATGTTTGGTTAAAATATAGAACATCTGTACAAGAATTGTGACAAGGACAACCACTATGACTGCAACCGTTATCACCGTTCAAACCATCATCAAGGCATCAAAAGAGCAAGTTTGGGAATGTTGGAATGATCCCCAACATATCACACAGTGGGCGTTTGCCTCCGATGATTGGGAATGCCCCGCGTCAGAAAATGACCCGCGCGTTGATGGGCGTTTCAAGAACACCATGTCAGCAAAAGACAAGAGCATGTCCTTTGACTTCAGCGGGACGTATACGGTGGTTGACCTGCATGAACGCCTTGAATACACGCTTGATGATGATCGCAAAGTGACGGTTGTATTCTCTGATACCCCTGAAGGCGTGCATGTGGTGCAATCCTTTGAAGCAGAATCCATGAATCCTGTTGAGCTACAAGAAGCAGGGTGGCAAGCCTTCTTAGATAACTTCACTAAACACACCGAATCGCACGGGTAAACTGCCCCTGACGAAGTGCGCCCTGATCTGTAAATCCCCTTCACGTTGCGTTGCTTGTGAGGGGGGCATGCTGTGTTCGCTTCATAATGAATGTTTTTGAATACAATAGAATACAATAGATGATGCAATTGTTTAGAAAATTTATGGAATCGTTTTATAATGAAGATACCCAGTGATGCCGAGATTGCACCAGAAAAATTGACCCGTTACCTTTTGTTACCCCAAGCGAAAAATGATAAATCTAAGTGGCTTGCCAGTTTGGGCTTTACCCTAAACAACCCATCTGATTTAGAAATTGCTATTCGTAACTTGGTTAAAGACAATGAAGCCGTACTAGACCGTGAAGATGAGTATGGAGTTTTCTATCAGGTGCAAGGCATCTTACGTGGAAGCAATCGCCAAGCCAGTGCAGTGAGTATTTGGATATATACCCAAGCCAGTGCAACCTATCGTTTTATTACCCTCAAACCCCACAAGGAGTAACCTTATGATCCCTGAACTCTATAGTCAAGTTGCCCTAAACTGTGATGTTCCTTCCGCTAAATTGAAGCGCGGAGACATGGCTACTTACATTGATCTACTAGAGCATCCACTAGGAGAAGAGGCAGGTGCTGTCTTAGAAGTGTTCAATGCTTTAGGGGATTCTATTGCCGTTGTTACCGTTCCGCTTTCTGCTATTGAACCCCTCCGTGCCGAACATATCCCCACCGTGCGCTACTGGTGAGGGAGATTCCCCCACCCCCAAGCCCCTCCCCCACTGCGCTTCGCTTGTTGGAGAGGGGACTTTCACGCACACCGCGACGCATCTTTTCGCCCCTTCCCTCGCGTAGCTGGGGGTAAGGGGTCGGGGGATGGGGGCGTGGTTTCCCCTCACCGACGGCTCACGAGCGTATCAAACCGTTCCATCGCGTGGAGGGTGGCATCATAGATGGGTTGCCACCCAGCCGGGGCTTCCGCTCCCCAGCGATAGCGCACCCCCAAACTATCCCCACCCAACGCGATTTCATACGCAATTTCATCAGCATGGCGAAAGCGTCGCTCAATCGTTGGCGCAAACCAAATCGGGATGTCCTTCTGCAAGGCGTGGTACACCGCTTCTACTTCTTCATGAGGTAGCGGTTTGTGTAGGAACTCCACTTCCGGCACAAACCCACTGGGCAAGCGTTGGAACACATCAAAGCCGTAATGCACCCAACGAATGCGCACAAGGTGAAACGATTCCTCCTCTTTGATGTGATAGACATCATAGGCACGGGTGAGTTCTTGATGGGAGATCATCAGAATTTGCAAGACGCGCTGCGCCTGCTCTATCTGGATGGTGTGCCCATCGCGTAAGTAGCTGTGCATGTGGTCAATCACGCGGTTGGCACGGTGGGGCAAATGCTCCCAATAGCTTGTGTTCAGTTCAAAGATCGTCATCATCGCTCCTATGTGTAACGTGTTCTAATGGTTCACGAAGGTTCATGACCTGTCAAGGACAGACTGCATTAAAGGATGAGTGGCTTGGGACGATACTGGATTGCCTCCGCCACATGATGCACTTGGATGAGGTCTTCATCGGCAAGGTCAGCGATGGTACGGCTAAGTTTGAGGACGCGGTGATAACTGCGTGCGCTCAATTGCAACCGCTTGACCGAGACCTCTAGGATGTGTTTTGCCTCTGGTGTCAGCGGACATAACTGCTGAACGATGCCCGCCTGCATGTCGCTATTGGCGTATATGCCCTGATGCGCTTTGAAGCGTTCCACTTGACGGGCGCGTGCCAACTGAACGCGCTGGCGCACGGTGGCGGAGTTTTCGCTGGTGGCGTTGCCCATCAGCTTTTCGTATTCCACACGCGGAACATCTAAATGAAGGTCAATCCGATCCAGCAAGGGTCCGCTCAAACGCCCTTGATACTGTTTAATGAGGGTGGGGCTACACGTACAAGCGCGTGAGCTATCCCCAAAATAACCACATGGGCACGGGTTCATTGCCGCCACCAACAAGAAGTTAGCAGGGAAGGTGAGTGCCTTTGCCGCGCGACTGATGGTGACGATTTTGTCCTCAATCGGTTGGCGTAGCACTTCGAGCGTCTTACCAGAAAACTCAACAATCTCATCCATGAACAGCACCCCCCGATGCGACAGGCTGATCTCGCCGGGTTTGGGGATGGAGCCACCGCCCACCAAGCCAGCTTGTGAGATGGTGTGGTGCGGGGCGCGGAAGGGACGCTGGCTAAACAGGGGGCTATCTGACGGGAGCATATCGGCGATGGAATAAATGCGCGTGACTTCTAACGCTTCTTCGGGGGCGAGGCTGGGCAGGATGCTGGGCATGGCACGCGCCATCAGGCTTTTGCCCACGCCAGGGCTTCCCTTCATTAACAGGTTATGGTTGCCTGCCGCGGCGATTTCTAGCCCACGCTTGATATGCTCTTGTCCGCGTATGTCGCTGAAGTCGGTTGTGCTGAAGGGCAGCGCGTTCGCCTGATAATTGTAGGTGCTACGATCAAAAGGGGGGATGGGGTTCAGCTTGAACAGATGCTCCACCAATTGCCCCAAAGACTCAATCGGATAAACCTCAATGCCCTGTACCAATGCCGCTTCTGGCGCGTCCATCGCAGGAACGTAAATGCGCTCAAAGCCGGCTTTCATGGCGGTGTAGGTGATGGGCATGATCCCCTTAACGTGCCGAACCATCCCATTGAGCGAAAGCTCCCCAATGAACATAGCGCGATCAAGCGTGTCTGGCGGGGCTTGGTCGGTTGCGCCCAAAACCCCCATCGCAATTGCCAGATCATACGCCGGTCCTTGCTTGGGTAAATCGGCTGGGAATAAGTTGACGGTATACCCCTTGTTCGGAAATTCCATCCGTGAATTCTTGATGGCAGCTTTCACCCGATCACGGCTTTCTTTGACTGCTGAGCCGGGTAAGCCGACAATGGTAAACATCGGTTGCCCCATACGCGGATTGAAATCGGTTTGAACCTCAACAACGTGCCCATCTAACCCAATTAAGGCACACGCATAAACAATGGAGAGCATGGATGAACCCTTAGAAAAGTCTATTGGTGTAAATTACTCATACCTGTATACCGTAAATCTTGTTATTATCCAACACTAGACTTGCCGTTAAAAATATTTTGGAGTGGGGTATGACAATGCTGGGCAAAATTCTAATTGTGGATGATGAAGAACTCAACCGAGAAATGCTAACCCGTCGCTTAGAACGGCTCGGTTATCCTTCAGATGCGGCGCAGAATGGGCAACAAGCACTAGAGATGTTGCAACAAAGTCACTATGATCTGGTCTTGTTGGATGTGATGATGCCCATTATGAATGGGCTAGAGACGTTGCGAGCGATTCGCTCGGTCTCGCGGTTCGCGCTTATCCCGGTGATTATGTTGTCGGGCGTGGATGATCTGGACTTGATCTCACGCTTGATTGAGACGGGGGCGGATGATTACCTGTTCAAGCCGTTCAACGCTACCCTGCTCAAAGCGCGTTTAGAAGCCTCATTGCACAAGCGACAAGCCCTTCTACAAGCGGCTGCTCTTGCCATGCTTGCCCCTGACTTGGTGGCAATGCGTGACTATATCCATAACTTGAAGGGCTATGTGCCTGATAATATCTATCAAGACTTGTGCCAGGGGACAGATATGATCTTGGATAAAATCAACCGTGCTTTGCCCAAACAACCATAAAGCGGTCATCGCTTAGGGAGTAGACAACATGCCAATGCTCATTCTCATTGTAGAAGATAACAACATGAATAGCGATTTGTTTACCTCACGCTTAAAGAAGAAGGGCTATGCTGTGCAGGTTGCCACCAACGGTAAAACTGCCCTTGCCGATGCCGAACGCTTGCGTCCGCATCTTATCATGTTGGATATGAACATCCCCGTTTTAGATGGTTGGGCAACCGCGCGAGCGTTAAAATCCAATCCAGAATTGGCAGGCATTCCCATCATTGCTGTCACTGCCCACGCCTTAGAAGGGGAGCGTGAACGCTGTTTGGAAGCAGGCTGTGACGACTACCTCAGCAAGCCGATCAAGTTTCAAATCCTATACGAGAAGATTATGCACCATCTGAACAGGGCAAACCATGACCACACAACCGCTCGCTGATCGCCTCCGCCCCCTCGCCTTAGATACCTTCATCGGGCAGGCGCACCTGATTGGGGCGGGCAAACCCCTACGTCGCTTGATCGAAAGTAATAAGCTGGTGTCCATGATTTTCTGGGGTCCGCCAGGGGTGGGCAAAACCACGCTTGCCCGCATTCTTGCTCATGCCACCCACCACCGCTTCTTTGAATTGTCTGCTGTTGCCGCGGGGAAGAAGGACATCAGCGAGGTGGTCGAACAAGTTAAAACACGTCCCCCTGCCCAACAGCCAGATCTATTCAGCTGGCAGGAAGCGACACCCTCCACCAACAAAGAAGGCGCGGTATTGTTTCTCGATGAAATCCACCGCTTCAACAAGGCGCAACAGGATTACCTGTTGCCGTTTGTCGAGGATGGCACGCTCATTCTGATTGGCGCAACCACCGAAAACCCTAGCTTTGAGATCATCCCAGCCTTGCTGTCACGCGCCCAAGTGTACACGCTCAAACCGTTGAATGAGGACGACCTCACGCACATTGTCCAGCAGGCGTGCCAGCAACTTCAACTGGAGCTAGAGCCAAGCGCACAAGCCTTCCTCATCCAGTACGCCAACGGGGACGCGCGTAAGATGCTCAACTTGTTGGAAACCGCCACGCAACTATACGGGCAATCGCTCAATGCGCAACAGTTACACGAGGCTTTTCAGTCACGCAACTTGCGCTATGACAAAGGCGCAGAAGAACATTACGACACCATCAGCGCGTTCATCAAGAGCATGCGTGCCTCTGATGTGAACGCCAGCTTGTATTACTTGGCGCGTATGCTGGAGGGGGGCGAAGACCCCAAGTTTGTCGCTCGGCGGATGGTGATCTTCGCCAGTGAGGATGTGGGCATGGCGGATGCAAACGCGCTGACCGTAGCGAATGCAGTTTTCCGCGCGGTGGAAACGGTGGGCATGCCCGAAGCCGCCATCAACTTGGGGCATGGGGTGGTTTACTTGGCAACCGCGCCCAAGAGCCGCGCCGCGTATGATGCCTACTTTGCCGCTCTCGCCGATGTCCAACGCACCGGCAACCTGCACATTCCCATGCAATTGCGCAACGCTCCCACGCAATTGATGAAGACGCTCGGTTACGGTACGGCAGACACTGAAACGCTCCTGCCCACCGAACTAGCGCACCGCCGCTATTATGAGGGTGGAACGTAGGCATTCTTGAGATACGGGATTAACCCCCCGGCGTTCAAGATGTGCTGGACTGAAGCAGGCAACGATGGGAACGGATACCACACACCGTTAAGACCGATCCGCGATTGCTCAAGGTCTAGCTCTAGTTGATCGTGCATGTTCACTAAGTCTACAACAGCGGGGCATTGAATCACCAGCAAGCCGTTATTGATGGCGTTACGATAATAGATCCGCGCGAATGACTTGGCAATGACGGCACGGATGCCCAACTCTACCAAGCAGTTAACCGCCTGCTCACGACTACTACCATTGCCCCAGTTGGTGCCCCCTACGATGACATCCCCCGCTTGTGCTTGTGTGGCAAAATGGGGGTCAAGGTCTTCGAGAGCGTATTGCCCCATCTGCTGGCGATCCAACACGGTATAGGTATACCGCCCGGAGTAGATCAAATCGGTATTGATGTTATCTCCATATTTCCATACACGATGAAGCATGTTAATTCATGACCTCCGCAGGATGGGTAATCAATCCAGTTAACGCGCTTGCCGCCACCACAGCAGGGCTTGCCAAATAGATGAACGCTTCTTTTTCCCCCATGCGCCCTTGAAAGTTACGGTTGGCACTGCTGATGCACACTTCATGCGGTGCTAAAACGCCCATGTGATTGCCCATGCAGGGACCGCAACCGGGCACCCCAAACGTTGCCCCAGCCTGAACCAAGTCCGCCACATACCCCAAGCGTGCCGCGTCCTCCATCACCTGTGCCGAAGCAGGCACGACGATGAGACGCTTCTGGAGGCGTTTACCGCGTAGCACGTGCGCCGCCACCGCAAGGTCTTCTAGCCTTCCGTTGGTGCATGTGCCAATGAACCCCACGTCTACCGCCTGTTGGGTGAGTTCCGTGACGGGCTTCCATTGATCCACCATGTGAGGGCAAGCCACCGACGGAACGATCTCCTCCAAGTCAAAAGTGTGATGTGCCTCATAAGTGGCATCTTCGTCCGAGTAGAGCGCGTGGGCTTGGATGTGTTGTAGTCGTTCGGCGCGTTCGGTGGCGGTTTTACCCTGCCGAATCATCTGCTGGTTGAGCCAATCCCATACCACTTGATCGGGAGCGATATAGGCATTCTTCGCCCCCATCTCCGCCATCATGTTAGGAAGCACCATGCGCGATTCAGCGGTCATGTTGACCACACCTTCCCCGTCAAACTCCACCGCTTTGTAATTGGCACCTTCCGCCGAAAGTTGCCCAATCAGATACAAGCTAAAATCCTTCGCCGTCACCCATTCATTCATGCGACCGCGCAACGTCACGCGGATGGTTTCTGGCACGCGAAGCCATAGTTCACCCGTTGCCCACAAGGCGGCAATCTCACTACGCCCCACGCCCACGCCAAACGCCCCTAGCCATCCGAAGTGTGGGGTATGGCTATCCGCCCCGGCAATGGTCATGCCTGCCGTGACAATCAATTCTTCACACAGCACTTGATGGCAAATGCCTCGCCCAATCTCAAAGAAGTTTGTCACGCCGTGTTGTTGCACAAACTCACGCACGATCTGTTGATTGCGAGCATGGGTGGGAGTGGGTGGGGGGGCGGCGTGGTCAAGCGTGATTGCCAAGCGGTCGGGGTATTTCACCCGTTGATGGGGTAACTCGGCAAAGAGTTTGCTGATGCCGGCGGTGTTGTCGTGGCTCAAGATTACGTCTGGCTCAATCGTCACCACATCCCCTGCTTGCACAACTCCGTTACCGCTTGCTCGCCCTAGTATCTTTTCGGTGAAGGTCTGTCCCATTAGAGATGCTCCGGGGCGGGGTCTGCCATGCGGTGCAGGATGGCATCTACATCGCTCAACTCAATGCGCCCACGATCTGCTAACGATTTGACCATGTGCGTTGCCTCGCGTAGTTCTTTTTCGCTGAGAGCCAAGCCCAAGTGTGCGGCGCGGTCGCGCACGGCGTTCCAACCCACCAGACGATGGGCGATGTCTAGTGTCCGCGTGAGTCCAAAGTCGCTTGGGTCAATCGCCTCATAGCTGGTCGGATTATTCAAGACGGCTTTGGTATGCACTCCCGCGCGATGATGGAAGGCATGTGCCCCCGTGATTACGGTATCGAACGGGCGGACAATCCCCACTTTTTGGGCAACGGTTTCTTCTAGTGCGTTTAGCTCCTTGAGGTTGTACTTGGCAACCAACTCCCGATCAAGGGTATACAACCGCGCCACCAATTCACCCAACGCAGTGATGCCGTTGCGCTCCCCAATGCCTAGCACGGTAGTATCAATGTGGGTGGCTCCTGCTTGAAGGGCACATAGCGCGTTGGCGGTGGCGCATCCGCTATCGTTGTGTCCGTGAAATTCGATGTCACAGTTCACCGTATCGCGCAAGCTACGAATGAGGTTATAGGTGCGAATGGGATCCGCAATCCCAACCGTATCCGCTACCCCCACGCGATCCACCCCGGCTAAGTCCATCGCCCGATACACGGTGAAGACATCCGCCATGTTGCTACGGAACGTGTCTTCCGTGCTGAAGCGCGTTTCGATGCCTTGCTCTTTGAGCCAATGGACAATCTCTTGCCCCTCTTCAACAATTTGCAAGAGGCTTTTGCCGTGACTATATTGGCGCATGTATGCCGAAGTCCCAATGTAAACATCCACCCCATCCACCCCACAATCTACCGCCAACTTTGCTTCATCAAAGCGAGCGCGAATGTGGGTGAGCAGGCGAAACTTGCGAGGCATCTTGGCAATCTCGCGCAGGTCAGATTCACTTTGTGGGCTTGCTGCGGGCGTGGTTAGTTCTAAGTATTCCACACCGAAAGCATCCAGTGCCTGCGCAATTTCAATTTTATCAGCGGTGGTGAAGTGTGACCCGGCGAATTGTTCGCCTTCGCGTAGGGTGGATTCGATGACGTGGTAACGATGAATTTTTTGCGTGGGTTGAAAGATCATCGTGGTTTAATTCTCCAGCAGAAGGGCTAAGGTATCGGTCAGGACTTGGATGGCTTGGTGATATTCGTCAAGGTCAAGGTGTTCGTCGGGCGTGTGATCTAAGGCAGCATCGCCGGGTCCGTATGCCACGATGGGGCAATTCCAAACGGGTCCCACCACGTTCATATCGGAGGTGCCCGTCTTGTAAACGAAGCGTGGCGTGCCGTTGTTTCGGCGGATGGCATTGCGGAAGGTGCGGGTGAGTACGTTGTCTTTATCCGCCACATACGTCAACTCATGCGAGGAGCTGGTGAGCTGGGCGTGGCGATCATGCAAGACAGCTTCCACTTGCGAGGGATGCAGGTCAGGTGGGAGGCGGAAACCGATTGCCATGCGTGCCCATTGGTGTGTCCCCCCCTGTGATGTGCCGGTGTTGAGGTCACGGATGGAGGCATCTAACCGCCCAAAAATGGAATTGCGCTCTGAATTGAAGGTGGCAACATACGCCTGCACACGATCCCAATAGGCGAAGGCGCGTTCGGCGGCGGTGGGCTGTTCGCCCGCGCTGTGTGCCAATGCCCCCTCCCAATACCACTCTAGCATTAACCGCCCTTTGTAGCCCAACGTCATGCGATCCCAATGTGACGGCTCACCGATGATGCACACTTGGGGTTGATATTGTGTGGCGACGTAATGCGCCCCCTTGCTGGTGGCACACTCTTCTTCCACCGCACCAACCACGATGATGCGTTGATTGGGGTTGAGCAGGTGCTTCGCTTGAAGCGTTGCTACCGCGAACGTACACAGTGGACTTTTGGCATCCACACTCCCACGCCCATACAGTTTGCGCCC
>JBMOEO010000108.1:0-11274 GCA_049318945.1 Phototrophicaceae bacterium
AGGCATAGGGCAGGGTGATGGGGCGGTCACTGCATAATAAATCGGTTTCCATGTTGGTGAGCAAATTGCGCACTGCCGTTGCTTCTAGTGAGCGTGGGCGTGATCTCAATCAGATTAACCTGCGCCGTGAGGAAATCAAAACCGAGTTGATCGCACGTGGTGAAGCCGCCTTAGAAGAGGTGATTCCGCTTTTGCTACAGGGGGACGCGCTTAGTCACCATGCGGCGGATGTGATTGGCTATATTGGTGCAGAGCATACTGTTAAACCGCTTGCCACCATCTTGGCGGGGGAGTATCCCCAAACGATCAAGCGTGCCGTTGCCGTTGCCCTTGAACACATGGATAGCGATAACGCGCGACTCGCGCTCAAGATTTGGCGAACGCGCCAAGAGTTGATGCTCCAACGCTTGTTGGCATTCATGCAACATAACGAAGCAACTCCACCCTTGCTAGACCGTTTGAATTGGCTGGCGATGCAACGCAAGGTCTCCCCCTATCAGGTGGCGGATGCGTGGATTTTAGAACACTCTGACCAGCAACTCTCGCCAGATGCAGAGCAACGCTTGCGCACCCTGCATCTGACCCCGCGTGAAAACGCGCTTTTAGAAGCGACCTTGCTGATGAGTTAGTCGTGCCCGTTGACTGCTTGCGGTTGATAATCTTGTTCAAGCAGGGTGAGTTCTTCGCCACTCAACGATAGGTGCGTTGCTTCTACTAGATCATCCAGTTGGTGTAGCTTGCTGGCACCGATGATGGGGGCAACCACGCCCGTCTTATGGAGCAACCATGCCAACGCCACTTGTGATTGGGGCACGCCACGTTGTTTAGCCACTTCTTCCACACGGTCTACCACAGTCCAGTTGATGCTTGCCTCATATCCGCTACGGTGTTGATCGGTTTGAGAACGAATCGTGGTGTTGGCAAGGCGCGGACGGGTGAGCGTCCCACGTGCCAACGGACTCCATGGGATTAAGCCGACACCCATATCTAAGCATTGCGGAATCATCTCGCGCTCTTCTTCACGATAGAGCAAGTTGTAATGATTTTGCATGCTGATGAACCGTGTCCAACCATGTAGGGTGGCGGTGTATTGTGCTTTAGCAAATTGCCATGCGTGCATGCTACTGGCACCGATATAGCGTGCTTTGCCCGCCTTCACCACATCGTGTAACGCTTCCATCGTCTCTTCAATGGGCGTGTCATAATCCCAACGGTGAATCTGATAGAGGTCAACATAGTCGGTATTCAGGCGACGCAACGACGCATCAATGCTGTCCATGATGTGCTTGCGCGAAAGCCCGCTTGAGTTGGGCTTGTCTTTCATGGGGAAGAAGACCTTAGTTGCTAGAACGTATTCATCACGTGGGGCAACTTCTGCCAATAGCTTGCCGGTGATCTCTTCACTTCTGCCTAGCGAATACATGTCTGCCGTATCAAAGAAGTTGATGCCGTGTTCAAAAGCACGCACCACAAACGGACGCGCTTCGTCCTCATCAAGCAACCACTCACGCCATGCGCGATCCCCATAGGTCATCATCCCCAAACAAATGCGCGAGACCTGTAGACCACTCTTGCCTAGCTGGCGAATGTCCATCATCTATGCTCCCACTAACGCTTCGTTGGATCTGGATTGGGTAAGGTTCTCTTCCCCGTCTACGGTTTCTTCACCTTGTGCTTCCTCTTCTTCGTTGCCATCATCGGTAATGACCGCACGTTCAAAGAAGCCACCTGTCTCTTCAGAAATGACATCCTCACAGCGTTCAATGAATAGGCGATAAGGATTGCTACTGCGCAAATATGACCCGGCTTTCGCCTCAAACAAAACGCGCTCGCGTCGTAACCCTTCAAGCGCGTTTTTGTAGGCACGCCAATTCACCCCATAGTGATAAACATTTTCAATCGCTGTGCCAATTGCCACGAAGCCACTCAACACAGCAGGCAAAGCGTTGATAAACAGGTTGAGCGTTCGACTGGTTTGTAAGGAGATCACGCCTCCTTGTGTGGCGAATTCCGTCACCCAAGTGGTCAGTGCCCCAGTCATCCCGATTAGCACGGGGACGATCACCGCCACGATGCCGATCATCACCTGTAAGCGTAAATACCGTTTGCGTTGGGTTTCTGTTTTGTTGAGATAGTAATCATATTGCTCTTGCCAGCGCGTGGTGATGTAATGCTTGGCGCGGGTTTCGTCACTGATTTGATGGGGCAGGAAGATTTGTTGCCCGTTGCTCAATTGAATGGGGGTGACAATATTTCTGGGTGGCATAAAACATTCTCCTTACAATTTGGAGGGCAACAACGTGCCTGCAGTATTTGGCATTTGATGCGGATTATACCATAGACCGCGCAATAAATTAAATTGGGAGGGGAGATTTTGCAAGGAAACCCCCACCTTACATTGGGCAAAGTGGGGGAAATTAATGCGTTAGGAGTTCAATTCGCCCACGCTGGCGATCACA
Organism: Phototrophicaceae bacterium; assembly: GCA_049318945.1. Taxonomy (GTDB): domain Bacteria; phylum Chloroflexota; class Anaerolineae; order Aggregatilineales; family Phototrophicaceae; genus CAIRDJ01. The sequence goes on from JBMOEO010000108.1 coordinate 2,460, forward strand.
GGAGTGACGGTGTGGCTGATGCTGAGGGTGGTGTTTGTGCTTTGTTCAACCACCTCAACAGGTAGCTCAACTGCAAATTGCTCAATGAAGCACAGCGATTCGTTGACCGCCTCACAGTAGTACAGGTCAAATTCACCCAGTATGAAACCATCCCCTTGAGTGAACGTGGCAGGGACGCGCACTTCAGCAACATCAAGCGGTTGCGTGGTGGCTTCAGCATCGAGCTGGATAGCCGCACCATCTGACTGGAAACGCGCTACGGACGGGGCAAGGTCATTGATCTTGTAGCCATCAGGTAAGGTGACGGTGAGGATAACTTCCCCTGCGCCAGCTTGGACTTGTTGGCTAGGTAGCACCATTGCGTTACTGTTGGCGGCAATGACGGTAGCTTGTCCGTTCATTTGTAGGGCTTCTGGGTTGCTAAAGCGCACCGTCTCCACCGTTCCGCTGGCAAGGTCAATCACGCGGATAGCGTGGTTATTGGTATCGGCAACGTATAGCTTGCCGTCCGCATAGTCCAGCCCGCCTGGCTCATAGAAGCGAGCAGTTGCCAAGTCTCCATCGGCATAGCCAGCTTGATCCGCGCTTAGAGTTGTGGTGACGAGGGTTGCTTGATCCACACGCTTGATCTTGCTGTTGTAGGTATCCGCAATATACAGGGTGCCATTGCCATCTCCCACAACATCTAATGCGTGTTGCAGGCGATTTGTGCCTAGTTCGCCGTCAATGTCCCCAAAGTCGAACAGGCTGTTCTCGGTTGTTCCGCTCACCACCGCGACGCTATCCTCGTTGAAGTCCGCCACACGAATGGTGCTAGATTCGCTGTCGGCAAAGTACAGGCGGTCAGCTTCCCAGAACAATCCGCTGGGTTGTGCCAGCTCTGAATCCTGAAGCGAGCGGTTTAGTTGTGCTTCGCGCCCGTTCCCAACCGCAAAGCTAAAGACTTCGTTTACCAAGTCTAGCGTCCAAAGCTGATGGGTGCCCGCCATTGCCACATAGAGCAGATTCTCATCATCCCCAAACTCCAAATCCCACGGGCTACGAATGTCTGTGGTGAGCGCAGGGAAGGTTGTCCCGCTTGGAAAGCCACGCCCTTGTATACCCGTTCCGCCAACGGTAGTGACGGACGTATCGGACAGATGCACAGCACGGATGGCGTGGTTAAACGTGTCGGCAACGTATAAGACATCGCCACGCAGTGCTAACCCTTGCGGTTTATAGAATTGGGCAACGGCAAAATCGCCATCAGCATAGCCAGCTTCGCCCGTGCCAATCACATGTTGTACGGTGTAATCATCCAAACTGGCAATGACGATACGATGATTCACGCTGTCAGCAATGAACAACCGCCCGCCTTCTTCATCCACCAAAACCTTACCCGGATAGTTGAGGGCGCGGGCGGGGGCACTGTCTAGTTCAGCTTGAATTGTGGTGATTGGGTCACGGTTCAGTTCGCCCTGTGTGTCAAAATATGCCACCATACCACTAAGCACACGATCAAATGCCTCATACGGGATTTCGCCGGATTGCACGGCAAGGATGTTTCCGCGTGGGTCAATCACGGCGAAGGTGGGCCAAGCGTTCACGCCGTAGGGTCGCCATGTGTTCCACACAGCAAAGGCGGAATCGTTGATAACGGGGTGATGTATCTCGTAGCGTTGGACGATCTCGCGGATATTTTCGGTGATGCCTTCATTGTCAAACTTGGCGGAGTGAACGCCAATCACCACCAATTCATCAGCATATTCTGCTTCTAACCGCGCTAAGGTGGGGATCATGTGGATGCAATTGATACAGCCATACGTCCAAAAATCCAAGATGACTACCTTACCGCGCAAATCTTCTAGCGTGAGTGGCTGGCTAACGTTGAGCCAATCCAACCCCACAGGAAAATCGGGCGCAGGGAAATTCTCATCCCCAGCGGTGGGCACGCCACTATCGCTTTGGGCGAATACCCACGCGCCTGCCCCTAAACCTAACACGATGATAACGGTGAGGAAAACCCAAAAACGTTTTGACATATCCATTCCTTTTAATGAGTTGAACACTCTAACAGAACCGTAGCAGGGAAGGCTTCTTACAAGCAGGAGGTGAGATTGTTATGAAGGTTTTATAGGGTGGGGTGGGAACTTCATCTATAGATACGGATAGAGCCTAACTACAGATAGAAGTTCCCTATAGCTTACTTAGGTAGGCAAGCCCTCAAAGAATGATTCTTTGGCATAGACGATACCCACCACACCCGGACCCGTATGGGCACCCACTACGGGGGTGACATTGGTGGTGGGCATGAAATGACAGTCGAGGCGTTGGCTCAATAGACCGTGTACTTCGGTTGCCCCTTGTGGATTATCGGCATGGATAATTTGAATACGGGCGCGGTGGTCGCCAATTTCTTGGTGAATCTGTTCGACTTGTTGGGCGAGTGCCTTCTTCATCGTGCGAACTGTGCCCAACTGGTCGAGTTTGCCGGTCTCATATTTCAGTTGGATCATTGGTTTGATGTTCAATAAGGAGGCGGCAAAGCCCTTCAGGTGGCTAACGCGCCCACCATGCACGAGATACTTGAGCGTATCCGGACTGAAAATCAAGCGGATGTTTTGCGCTAATTTGCTCACCAGCGTGATGATCTCGGTACGAGATGCGCCGGCTTGAGCAGCTTTTGCGGCGGCTTCCACTAGCCAAGCCTCTGCGCCAGAAACCAACTTGCTATCAATCACGGTGACGTTAATCCCCTGATCTTTGACCATCTCACTTGCCAAGCGGGCAGAGTTATAAGTTCCGCTTAGTTCGGCAGACATGTGAATGGAGATGATCTCCGAATCAAATTTTGCCTGCTCAGTATAAACCGTTTGAAAATCCCCCGGCGAAGGCTGGGAAGTGGTGGGGAACTTATTGGGATTATTTTTGAGCATGCGATAAAATTCATCGGATTGAATGTCTACCCCACCGCGATAGACCTTCTCATCAAAATTGATGACCAACGGGACGATGTGAACAGGTAGCCCTGCAATTCGTCTAGGATCAATATCAATGCCATTGTCAGTAATAATGCGCACTTTTTTGTGCCTCCATAAAAATAGGTCTGTTGTTTATAGAAAGTGTAAAGTCTACACAATAACTATAACAAGTTTTTTATGGAAACCCAAATTCTATCCCCTGCTTAGAATGCCTCCACCACGCGCACATGCAACGCGCCAATGCGCGTATCCAATAGTGAGATGGACATGGGGCGGTTTGCCATGTGTAGATTGGGGGTTTCCCATACACCGGTGTTCAGGATGCCCACCCCGCTCACTTCGCGCATGTCTAAGCCTGCCACTAACTCTGTTCGCCCAACCCCATTCAACACATCCACGCGCACATGTGCGCCTTCTTGGATGATGAGATCAAGCTCACCAAGCCCACCGCGAATGAATAACTTGCCATGTGCATCAGCAGGTACTTGCAAGGTGATTGCCCCTGCCCCCCCGCGTACTGTGCCTGTGAAGAAGGGTTTGTGCTGGGGAAGTTTGATGAGGAAGGAGCTAACGTTTGCTTCAACTTCTAAGTTAGACAGGGTTAGATGGGTGAGATCAAGGGTTGCTTCTCCCACGCCACCTTTAACGTATAAGTCTAGTGGGATGTCTTGGGTTAGCCCAATGTGCCAATGAGGGCGCGTTGTCCAATGTTTTGGATTCGCCCACCCTAGCGTAAGAGGGCTGGATTGACGTAACAGCACCTTGCGTTGAGCATCTCCCATCACGCTGAAATCTAAAGAGCCAAGATAGCTCAGCTGTGCCTCCACCAATTGGCTGGAGTGGGTGGGTAAGGCGAACACTTGCGCCGTGCCCACCGATAATTCTAGGGCGATGTTCGCCATAATGGCGCGATGGATGGGGGCGATGAACTCAAAGAATTTGACCTCTTCATCCTCTAAGATATTCCGTCGTAGGTTCTCGACCGTTTGTAAAGCGGTTTGCGCCAAAGTTTCTAGGGGGGTGTTTGGCAACAAGCGTGACCTGCCCAAGACATCCAAACCGACGCGAGCAAGTTGTTCTAATGGTGAGCGTTGGGTCATGATGGTATCATCCTTCGCGGTTAGTGTTTGATGTTGTGTAAGTCATCTGAAAATTCTGTCACCATGCTATCGGTGAGTTCGCCATCGGCGGTTAAGCGTATGCCCCCACGTGAAACAGGTGGAATGGCAACATGCTTGGGTTTCTCTAGTTGTCCGCTACTACCGAAACCGCTCATGAACTCTACTTCGGCTTCAAGCTGTTTGCGGTTGGTACTGGGTCGCTTGCTGTAGAAGGTATGGAAACCGTGTGCCAATAAACCCATTCCCCACCCTAAACCGGGGAACAGGGGCCACATCACATAGAAACCATTTTCTAAAACAGTTGCTACCCAGATATTCCACATCATCAGGTTGATGAGCAAGAAGACCATCGCGTGAATCCAAAAGCCCATCATCTGGTTAAAGTGTTCTTGCACGACTTTCCAGTGATCTTGGAGGACTTTCTCCTGTGTGGTATAAAGCCAGTCCTGACCGTATAGCTCCTGCATCTGCGTTTCAAAATAACTGTAGATGCGCTTGGTCATGCGCCCGGTAGTAAAGTAGGTGGAGGTGGCGTGGGCGGCTAACCCCGCACCCCACCCCAATGGCGTGATGAGCATATAGAGCGAGAAGTCATTTGTAGCAAAGCTCCCAATAATGACGATGCTGTTCACCACCACATAGGGGAGGGCATGCCCCAGTAAGCCGAAAATCTGATCGCGCTGGTTTTTGAGCCGCCTCCGTAGAATTTCTTCCATCGGCAAATGTAACCACTCCTCTTCATCATCCAGCAAAAAGATGGGGCGTTGGGTAGAGATGGGTTGCTGTTTAGGTTTTTCGTTGGTTAAGACGACGCTCAAAGGTTGTGCGGGTGGGACGGCGGGGGCACTGACGGTTGAAACGGTTTGACGGCTGTTGCGCTTGATCTGGCTACGGTCGGGCGAAAGCGCACGCAAGCCCGACGCTTCGATAGCATGTTCAAACGCTTGCGCTAAATCGCTGGCACGCCGGTAACGATCAGCGGGAGCTTTCTCCAATCCTTTGAGTAGTACCGCATCCACCATAGGAGGCAACTCTTCATTGATGCTAGAGGGCAAGGGTGGGACTTCGTAGATGTGCTTGTGAATGGTTGCCATGGGGCTGTTAGCAAAGAAGGGCAATTGTCCCACCACCATCTCATACAGCATCACCGCGAGGTTATACAAATCGCTTTCTGCTCCCACTTCCGCTTCACCATACGCTTGTTCAGGAGAGATGTAATTGGGCGTGCCCACAATCATGCCCGCGCTCATGGTGCTATCCCCAGCTTGTACCAACCGTGCCAAGCCAAAATCTGCTAGATAGACTTGGTTGTCTTGGGCAAGCAACACGTTACTAGGCTTGACATCACGATGTAAAACCCCGTGTTGATGGGCATAGTCTAGCGCGTTAGCAACTTGCCGTATGATTTGTAGGATGCGTTGAAGGGTAGGGGGTGTTTCTTCCATCACTTGCTTGAGCGTTTTGCCGTCAATATATTTCATGACCAGATAGGGTTGTCCGTTGTTCTCGTTGAAGTCATAAATCGGCACAATGTTGGGGTGTTCTAGTTTCCCTACAATGCGTGCCTCACGGGTGAACCGCGACAGAAATCCCTCATCCTGTTGAAACATCGGGTGCATCATCTTCAACGCCACATAGCGATCTAATGCAGGGTGATAGGCGCGGTAAACCGTTGCCATCCCCCCCGTGCCCAACAAAGATTCAATCTGATAAACCCCTATTGTGTGTCCAACTTCCATCATACAAGCATCCCTTCAACCGTCAGCGATTTGGTCATGTTCATTTAACATTGTATAACCAAACTCACTCTCCATTACGTAACAAGCCTCAAGAAAGTTTCAGCTAATTTCATGGCGTATAATTGACGGATGCGTGAAAATGCGTTAAACGTTAATCAATCAACTATTTTATAGCAGAGGACGTGCTGGCGTTGTTAAACACTCGTAACCTTCCCTTTTACCATGAGGATGACGAAGACCCCTTTCAACTCTCTAATGGCATTATCCTACAAGTGACATGGCAATATCTTATCGTTGAGATCGTGAAAAACCACCTAGACGGGGTAGAAATCCCAACTGTTTTGGAACAGTTCACCAATAACTATATCTACAGTTTCAATGGGGTTCAGGTGGTATATGGGGTGGTAAACGAGTGGGAACATCAATCTATGCAGAACAATCCTATACAGCACAATCAACAACCTATCCTGTTGGGGCATCGAAGCTACTTAAGCGGACAAACGACATACAACGGGCAACCCTTTACCGAGCCAGAAATAGGGATTCTGCTGGGCTTTTCACCCGATCCCACGCGCATTCCACCCTTCATCCACACCATCAATGTGGAGTATCTCTATGGGCTTTTGCAAGAGGCGGAGCGCATTGCACATAACGGGCAACAAGAAGTGGTGGCGTGGATGTCTCCCCCGTTTGATTTGCCCTATCATGCCTCGCGTCATGTGTTTGAAACCGTCTTGATGGCGCGGCGCGAAGTGGGCATTAACCCCACACGTGGGCGCGTGAACGCCATTCGACGGGTGATGGAGGCGACGGGCGTGATTTATAGCGAGGGTGGTTGGCAACTCACCCCCGCAGAACTAAACCGTCGGCAAGAGTACGTCTCTAACTCGATGCGTCCATAAAACGTACCCACAACGGGCGATGATCGCTAAGGGTCTCCACAGGTAAGGTGGTCAAAATCTCCGCTTGGGCAACAGGCAACACACCGAGCGGATCATCCACAAACACATGGTCAATCAAGATTTTATGCGTGCAATGCGTCCATTCATCCTCACAAGGTGCAACCACTAAAGGGCGCAAGTGGGCGCACAATGCGCGATAGCTGGGGGAGGTGGGCACGGCATTAAAATCCCCTAGCAAGATGAGCGGTCGTGCTGGAAGGTGGTGGGCGCGTTCGCTTTCGCGTAGTTCATTCATCACGCGCACAATCTCCGCCACTTGCTCAAGGCGCACTTGCTCCCCTGCTTGTGAGCGTGGGTGGTCAAGGTCATGGCGATCTTCCCCAGAAAGCGTGCCTAAGTGGGTGTTGAGGATGTAGACCGCGCCATAATGGGGGTGTGTAATGGAAGCAACTTGTAGATTGCGTGGTTGGGTATCACGGCTGCCGGTGCTATATAGCATGGCGTGGCTGATGAAGCAACTGGTTGCCCATCCGTTCTCTTGGGCAAAAGAGCGCGTTTGCCATGCCCATTCTGCCTTGTCCAAGTTGGTGACAAGGGCATTGCCCTCTTCTCCCCACTCAATATCACGATAGTAGGGTTGATCCCATAGGCGTTGGTGAGCGTGTGATTCGGTCGAAAGTTCAGGGGCAAATGCCACCCGATACCCCCCACCTAGTCCATACGCCACCCACTCAAATGAGGACTGATGGATGCTCTTGGCGCGTGAACTGCCCGTTTCCTGTAGGGCGATCACCGTCGGTTGGGTAGTATCCATGCAAACCGACAAGGCTTGAGCAACCTCTAAGCCTAACTGGGACGGCGAAAATAACTCCCCTCGCAATTTACGCGCCCCACCGATGTTGAAAGTAACCAGCTGGAACACGGTTGTTTATCCTCCATCGGGGAGGTAGTGGGGACGTTTTTCACTACGGAGTGCTTTGTCCGCCACGGCAAAATCATCATGTGTGCCCACATCTAACCATTCCCCATCAAAGGGGTAGGTGGCTACGGTGTGCCCCATCTTGACCAGTTCCATGATGAGGTTGGGCGCGTCTTGCCAGCCATGCGCTGGAACGTGTTCCAAGACAAACGGCTCATAGATATATACCCCCATGCTCACTTGAAAAGTCATATTGGGCTTTTCCAGATAGTTGAGGAGGTTGCCGTTTGCGTCCGTTTCTAGCACACCTAAGCGGATTTGTTGCACGCTGGGATAACGCCCAACGGTGAGCGCGGGACGACGCTCGCGGTGATAATCCATGATCGCCTTGAAGTTGAGCGTGGAGATTAAGTCCCCATTCATCACCAAGAACGCGCCGTCATCCCCCAACCCTTGAATCGAACTTAACCCACCTGACGTTCCCATCAACTGGTCTTGTGGTTCATGGCGCACCAAGACATGGTTAGGAAGGGTGCTTTGCAGGCTGGGGAGGTAGGCTTCGATCTTCTCGCTGAGGTAGTGACTGGTGATGATAATTTCAGTGAAGCCATAATAGGCGAGTTGACGGGAGATGGTTTCTAGGATGGGTTGACCACCGAGTTCTAGCATGGGTTTAGGGGTTTCTAGGGTGAGGGGACGCAGGCGTGTTCCTTGCCCTGCTGCCAATATAACCGCTTTCATGGGTGTTCCTCTCCAATGGGGAAGGCTTTATTAGATTAACAAGTCCATTCTACCACGCCCTTTGACCTCACACATTTGTAAGTTGTATCAGTTATTTAACTCTCCACTAAGCGTTGATGAGATTCTTCAGTCATGATAACAGCCATCCCATGCTGGTCTAATTCCTCCGCATTGACGAGGTGATTCCATGCGGCATATGCCAACTGCTTGGTGCGTAGTTCTAGCTCAAAGCCCAACAATCGCTGATAGTTTTCCAGCGTCAATTCCGCTTGGGTCAAACGAGTTGCCAGTTCTTGGGGTAAGTCCATCCCGTCCGTTTTGTTTTTGCTATTGCCGAAAGGATTCATCAATCCTAGCATTGTCTCGTTTTTGGTGGGCAATATCTGCGGATTCCAAAAGTCAGTGCGATACAAGTCAATCACACGCAACATCG
>JBMOEO010000109.1:0-11130 GCA_049318945.1 Phototrophicaceae bacterium
AAATCCTGGCTAAACTGAAAAGTCATTTACCACACTTTCAAAATCAAATGCACCTGTTTCCCCTCCACCATCTTTCTCAAGTACATACTCTATCTGCATCCCATTTACATTTCCCGACCACAAGGTCTGACGTGCGCCAGGCGACAGAATCGTTCCTGCAATCAATGTAGATGTTTTATCGGGTTTTCCATCCGCATGTAGCCCTTGTGACTGTAGGTTTTCAATCACCACCTGACTATTTGCACTGTATTTGGGGTCATTTAGAGTGGACACATCCAACCGACGAACCACTTGATTGGTTCTAGCGCGGAGTTGATCTTTGTCAGCATATCCCCCAAAGCTGGCGAAATTCTTACCCAACTTAGTCAAGTCTTTCTCCCATACCACCTGCGAAGTGCTATCAGCTAGGTTATACCGAATGACCACTAGCTTACCCTTCAAAGGATTCTCGCGGGAATTAACCTCACGACTGGTTAGCCACCAAGCCACCAAAGCAATCACAATTAGGATGAGGGGAATGCCGATCCATTCTACCCAGGCAAAGATGGGGATGTATCGTTCCTGTGTGCGGCTATCTGTTAAGCGTGTGCCCCATTTATAATCTGCTACAAACAATGAATTGTCGTCGGGCAGGCTCGTGCTGAAGCTATAAGTCCCTAAACCAAATGATTCCGTCTCTACCATATAAACACCCCCCGATTGACGAGACAGAAGCATTGTCAAATCCTTTGAATTATTATCGCGCGTGACGGTTAAAGAGGGAGTCTTGACCTGCCCATTGGTAATTAAGTCCAAATCAATCAAATTATTCTGACTATCAAATACCTCAACAGTAATCTGTATGGGGGCATTCCGCCAAGAAAATGGGAAAGGACCTAATCCAGGTGCTTTCGTTTCTGTAGGAGAAACCAAACGCAGTTCCACTTCATATACAGGGCGTACCTCAAGGTTATAAGCAGGGGATATTGATCCATCCGCTATCAAAGGAATAAAATTCCCATTGGCATCAACATCCCCCAATGTTCCACGCAATAGATACTGACCAGGTGATTCAACCAATATATCAGTGGATATAACGCCAGGCTCTGTAGCAGTATTGGGCAAGATGACAGGGTCTCTTAGAGGTTGATTCGTCACCGCATCTAGGACTTGAACCTGCACATCAAAGCCAGAAGTGTCTACAGTGATAGGTTGATTGGTGGCATTATCAATGAACTTGACCGTCAAAGCAGTGCTTGATCCTTCGGGAACGCTTCCTGTAGACAAGCCCTCCCACGCAATGGTCGTCCCGGTAGGGGATACGGCAGTGTCATCAGGAGATCCATCTTGGTTGGCATCAAATTCCATCAACTCATTTTGAAAAAGATAAATGGTTTGCCCATTGTCATCAACATAGCTTGCTGTCAAATAAAAACTATATGGGAGTGTAGTAGTCGGAATCCACTGTACTTGATATTCATGGGTATCTTGGGCATTTGAGACAACAGACATGGGGAGGATTTCACGATTCCCATTTTTGTCCTCTACTGTAACCATTACTGTCAGAGGATATAATTCGTTACCGTTAGCATCTCGATAGCGTGCAACTTTTAACCCACCAACACCACTACTAATTATTGTGCTCGTCAAGGTTGTGGGTAGCCATTGTTGAGGCGTGGTATCAAAGGGAAAACCTGCACCAATTGTTGCTTGAATCAACTGAATCTGCATATCACGAATAATGCTGATGTCATTACTAGGAGGAACGAACATTTGCCAAGTGCCGGGCTTAGGCAACACCGACTGATCCCCACCAACACTATGGCGTTGAATGAGGGTATCCACATCTGCTTCATTATCGTTTACCAACACACCATCGGGTTGAGTGAACGTAATACCTTGTAAGGGAGTAGGCAGATTCTTAGATATGACTACCAATATACTCTGCGTATAGGGCGGAACATAGAAGGTAGCAAGACCATCTTGATGTGGGATGGGTTGGCTATTAAAGTTAGGATTTAGTTTACTCCAAAGCAATCCTAAAACATCCTGCATCTGTGAAGCTAGAGTTGCAGGATTGACCGCTTGGTTGGTGGCATTACAGGGGGCTACATCACAAATAGCATTTTGCCAGTCCGCCTCTACAGCGGGCCAAAATTGGCTATCTGCGTCCAAAGCAATGATGAAGGTGTCTGAGTCAGCATCGAAGAAAGCGTCGATGTTCTGTCCAACTTGTTGGATATGAGCAGATGCTCCTGTTTCAGCGAGATTAAAACAATTGATATATTGACCCGTTTGGGGTGGAACGCAGGGCGCACCGTCAGTCACAATAATAATAGCTCTAAGGTGCGTTTCACCTAGTAAAGGAGAGGGTACAGTCTGAAATTGGGACTGCGCCATTTGCATTGCCGTCAAGAAGTCGGTATAGCCTAAATTCGTTCCTACAAAGCGAGAAGCCGACACATCCTCAATAATCTGATTTAGCGTCTGATCCCAATTTGGTTGGTTCAGGTCAAACTCAGTCCAGTTTAACATGAGACGGTTTGACTCGCCAAACGCCATCAAAGAGATATTGACGGTGGGTACATTATTGACATCGAACTGAATATATGAATTCAGTAATTGAAAGGCGGTTTGGGGTGCTTGGAAGCGCATACCCTGTGGGTCGCTCCCCTCATCATTGTCTGGAGAGCCGAACGCAGCCCCTCCCATACTGCCACTCTGGTCTATAATGAAGAGAATATCCAACCCATCATAAACCTTGAGCGCAGTATCCTGCGCAAACACGGATTGAGTTGATAATAATATCCAGAAAATTACCAGACACCTAACATAAAAACGCATATACTCTCTCCCACTTAACGGGATTCCCATCTAACTTATAGAGAATCTTACTACTTTATCTAATTGTATGCAACACGATTAAATAGCGAAGCACTATCTTTGGGCAAGGTTGCCCGAACATAAACAAGATACCAACCAGGGTACTCTACAACAGGCTCAACATAATCCACAGGAATCCCCGCAATCGCGTTGAGGGTTAGATTGGTCTTCTGTTCTTGATTGAACCACTCTAAACGGGTGACGATAGCGTTTGAGGGTTGAGGTGACAAGAAGGGGCTTTGAGGGTCAGATACATCAAGTGCATCTTGATGCACATAAAAACGCAAATAGACAGGTAATGATCGTTGAGCACTAAACGGAGTAGCAGAATGGACATACCAATTAGGATCATACTCTGTCATGGTGATGCTGGCATTATCCACAGTTAAGTTGAAGGTCATTGGTTGATTGCGTACCAAGCGTATTGGTTCTGCAGTAATTAACCTTGTTGATCGATGAACCTGTTCCCCTGAAATACTTGGATAACGGATGATCCACTCTCCTAGCCAACTTTTATCACTGGTACGACGTTCCGGATTTGCTACGTTGATATTGTAATAAATGTTAGATGCCCCTACTGGTGCGACAAAGACATCACACTCAGCTTGGTTAACATGATGTGGGGCACTGGCATAAAGATCATCACGGGAAAACAGGGGACTCAATAAGTCCTGATCCCAAGTTGAGATTACATCATGTTGTACGGAAAGGACAGTTCGGTTAAGTTCCACCATTTCGCTCTCTAAAAGAGCACGTATAGATGGACGATTTAATTTAATTTCTTCTGATGATCCAGCCCAGTAAGAATCAATTTCTGGTGATTGTCCCGATGTTGCAAGACGTGATATACCCACAGATAAAGTTGCATTATCTACAGGTGCTCCCCATCCAACCAGAAGACATTGTGGCGCAAGTGTGGGTCGCTCGCTGAGTGACAAACATATTTCTGCTGTTCCAGCTTCATCACGGAGTTTAGAATACCATGTAAGCCTATAGGGTTGGTTTGCCACAACCTCCACACGATCGGATTCCATACCCACTGCATCTGCTCGTGACGGTAGGGCGCGGACTTCATACTTCCCAGCTTGTGTCACCGAACTGCTAGAGCGAACAGTGAACTCGATTTGTGACTCATATCCAATAGCCACTAATGAGCTACACTGTGACAACACAATAGCAATGTCTTCGTACATGATTTGAAAGTTTAATCCCTCTTCATTACGGATGATCGTTCCATCACGTAACTCCAAGTTGGGAATAATCTTTATTGTGCTGGTATCAGTGGATTCCCCCACTGTGTAGATAGTTTGTGCCATGCCTTGTGCATCTAAGAAAACAGGCGTTTGTGCTATACGCCCACTCCCATTGAGTTGCAAATAAACAGGTAATCCTTCTAGTTCACGGGCATCAATCCCGATTACTTGAACCCCAAAAGCATATTCACTCCGATCATCCGCCCCGAAAATGGGTATCCCTTCATTAAGGCTAATAGAGTCCTCAGTTTCCACCCATTGAATCTGCACTTGCACATTAGCCAAAGCTCCTAAAGCTGTGGGGGTGACTAAAGGGGTTAATGTAGGAGGGGGAAGTGTGGGCAATGAAGTTGACGTTGGAAGTACAGGGGGCAAATCATCAAAGCCATCCGGTGCACAACCGATTAAAATAATTGACAAAATACACATCATCCATATTAGACACTGCTTCATGCAATTACCCCTCAACACAAATTGTATGCGTCTGGCTGATTTATTATTCTACACCCATTATCAACTAAGATTAGCTAAGATTCCAGATTTGACAAAAGGTTTTTAGTGTATATATCTAACAACTCCCTGAAAGAGGCAACTATCTCCGTTCAGAGGATATACAAACAATGTACAAAGACAAATTCAGTGAATCGGTCAGCGCGTTATGTCACCCCTGTTGGCTATAGTCGTGCACGAAATCAATCAACCGTCGCACATTATCAATTGGGGTGTTGGGTAGAATGCCATGCCCCAAGTTAAAGATGTGTCCGTGTTTCCCATGTACGCTATCCAAGATATGGCGTGTCCGCGCTTCTAATGCGCTCCAATCAGCAAACAATGCTAAGGGATCAAGGTTGCCCTGTATCGCAACACCCTCCCCCAATAGTTGCCATGCGTAGGCAAGATCAATGCGCCAATCCACCCCAATCACATCCCCTCCTGCCAGACGCATCAGTGGCAACATGCCGTTGGTGTTCGTTCCAAAGTGGATAATGGGAACGTTAGCCTGTTGGGCAATCTCAATCGTATGCTGGCTATACGGCAATACCCACCGCTCATAGTCATACGGGCTAAGTTCACCAACCCAACTATCAAACAATTGGAGAACATGTGCCCCTGCTTGGGCTTGTGCCAACAGATAATGCCCCGCCACCTCGCTCAGTTTACTCATCAGCGCATGCCACTCGTTCGGATGATTCATCATCAGCGATTTGACATGCACACGATTACGACTTCCCCCTCCTTCTACAGCATAACTGGCAAGCGTGAAAGGCGCACCACTGAACCCGATGAGGGGGATACCTCGCGCGTCCAGCTCAGGGCGGACAAGGCGGATCGCCTCTAAGGTGAAGCCTAATGTTTCTTGGGGGGGCAACACGCGCAAGCGTTCGATGTCTTGTGCCGTGCGAATCGGATGATGAAGCCTGGGTCCTTCTCCGTGAATGAATTCTAGCGTCATGCCCATGCCAGCCAAAGGCGGCAAGATGTCCGCGAAGATAATCGCCGCATCCAAATCAAACGCTTTGATTGGTTGAAGCGTCACCTCACACGCAAGTTCAGGCGTTTTGATAATTTCAAGAAGGGAGTATTTTTCACGTAGGGCGCGATATTCCGCCATATAACGCCCGGCTTGGCGCATTAACCAAATGGGGGTAGCGTCTGTGGGCTTACGCCGACACGCCAACAAAAAGCGACTGTTGAGCAAATTTATTCCCTGATCCATCCGATAGCCTCCTTAGCAAAATAGGTGATAATCATATCTGCACCCGCCCGCTTAATGCTGGTGAGGGTTTCAACGGCGCAACGTTGCAGGTCAATCCACCCATTAGCAGCTGCAGCATGCAACGTCGCATATTCTCCACTCACCTGATAAGCAACAATTGGGAGATGCGTTGATTGACGGGTGGCATTGACAATATCAAGATAGGGCAAAGCTGGCTTAATGATGAGCATATCTGCCCCTTGATTAACATCCAACGCCACTTCTTTGAGTGCCTCTCGGTAATTTGCCGAATCCATCTGATACGCGCTTCGGTCGCCAAATTGAGGGGGGCTTTCTGCGGCATCCCGAAAGGGTCCATAGAATCCGCTGGCATACTTAACCGCATAACTCATCACAATCACATGGTTGAATCCGTTGTAATCTAAGGCAGAGCGAATCGCCCCTACCATCCCATCCATCATGCCAGAGGGGGCGATGATGTCCGCCCCGGCTTCGGCATGAACCACTGATGCTTTGGCAAGAAGTGTTAATGTAGGATCATTCAACAGATAGCCTATCGGTAGGTTGGGTTGATAGTGCGCTTCACCCAGCTGATTAATTACCCCACAATGACCGTGATCGGTGTATTCACAAAAACACATATCGGAGATGACCACTAGCTCCGGCACGGCATCTTTGATGGCGCGGATAGCACGGGGGATAATTCCGTTCGGATCGTAGTTGTCACTCCCACACGCATCTTTCGTTTCTGGGATGCCGAACAGAATCACGGCAGGAATGCCCAGATCATGGACGTGACGGGCTTCCATCACCACACGATCAACCGACCATTGAAATTGATTGGGCATGGAGTGAATAGGTTGCTGAATATCCTCTCCATACCGAACGAACAGTGGGTAGATGAAATCATCGGCAGACAGGCGCGTCTCTTGAATCATGCGACGCAAAGCAGGGGTACGGCGCAAACGACGCGGGCGTTGTATAGGTGCATTCCCCATGCTTACAGGGGAGGATGGGTTGAAATCTGTTGACATCACGACTATTCCTTACGATTAACGAGGCTACTGAAATGGCGATTGAGTACATCTACCAACCCAACAAGGCTAGATTCTTGGGCGGTGAGAATATGTTGGAAGCCACATTCGCGGGCGGTGAAGCTGGTTTTGTCACCAATGCAAGCAACGGTGATGCCTAGCACATCCGTCAATTGCTGACTTTGCGCCTGATGAATCCGTTCCACTAGGCAGGTGACGGTGGAGGAACTGGTGAAGGTGATGGCATCAAGTTGAGCAAGGGGGAAATGCCCCCCCCCTTGAGCGCACACCGTCCGATAGCTTGTCACAACTTTCACCCGTGCGCCCTTGGCAAGCAACTGGTCAGCTAGGGTGGGACGGGCGAGGGCAGATTCTGGCAATAGCACGCGCGTTCCGCTTTCAATGGGCAAGACCTGTGCCAACGATTCAGCAACTTGTTCTGGAGCGCACACTTCCGCCACCCGTTGTAAATGTGTGTAGGTTGCTTGTGCCGTAGCTGTACCAATAACCGCAATGCGAAACGGTACTAGGGCAAGCGTTCGCCCCATTTGGGTGAGGCGTTCGGCTAGGGCAAACACCGTGTTAGCACTGGTCAAAACCAACCAGTCAAACTCTCCCCTCAATAAATCATGCACCGCCCTATCAAGCGAAGCCATATCCGTCGGGGGGACAATCTCGATGCAGGGATAGCGAATCGGAATTGCGCCCATACCACGCAACAACTCATCAAGCGCAGTGGCTTGGTGGATGGCACGGGTGTTAAGAATGGCTTTGCCGTGTAAGAACGCGCTCATGGCATTTAGCTTACTCCAATAGAGACTTTGCCCCAAGTTTTAGGGCATCCTGCGCCAGCATTTTTCCCAATGTAACCGCACCAACTTCATCCACAACGGGAGCATCTGCACTCACATCGAGGCGATTGTTGCCGTTAACCGAACAAACACGCCCCTTCAACATCAGGCGTTGTGCTTCAATCCAAGCATACGCCCCCACCGGTATAGCACATCCGCCGTCTAATTCGGCAAGGAATGCCCGTTCTGCCAAAGTGGCGAGAGCAGTATGAGGGTGATGGACAGCAGCAAGCAACCCCAATAGAATAGGATCATCACGGGTTTGAATGGCAATCGCCCCTTGCCCTGCTGCAGGAAGCATCTCCTCGATGCCGAGTATCTGGGTGATGGAAGCAACATGCCCCAAGCGTTCTAGCCCCGCACATGCCAGCACGATGGCATCATACTCCCCTTCGACGGTCAACGCTTTGCGCAGGCGTGTATCCACATTCCCTCGCAAGTCGCGGATGTGCAAGTCTGGGCGTTGGTGCAAGAGCTGCCCAGCACGCCGATAACTGCTTGTGCCGATGCTTGCCCCACATGGCAAGGTATCCAGGGTGTATCCCTCACGGCTAATCAGCGCGTCAAATGGGTTGGAGCGTTCCAAGATGGCACCCAACACCAACGCAGGATGGGGTGCTGTGGGTAAGTCTTTCAAACTATGCACGGCACAATCTATGCGTTTTTCTAAGAGGGCGTTTTCTAATTCCATAGTGAACAACCCTTTGCCCCCAATGAGTGGTAGAGGGGTATCCAGAATCTGATCTCCGCGTGTGCTGATGATAATGGATTCAACGTGTAGATGTGGGTGGGCACGTTGGAGCAACGCCATAGCGTGGTGTGTTTGCCACATTGCCAAAGCAGAACCCCGTGTTCCGAAGCGGATTGTTGTCATCATGGAAACCATTTTGATTCAGCCGTCGGAAGAATGCAATGATTGTTTTTGGGGAGAAAATCGTAATGCCCTAACGGGCTTGAGTGAAGTGACTTGCCCCCACCACCCCGATCATCTTGGCGCAGTGGGGTTCAATGGGCAACTATCTCCGACGGGTTTGTCCAAGCCCGATGGTGGTCATGCGCCCCGCCCCAGCATAGAAGCTGAAGTCTGCCAACAGGGCAATCATGCTTGCCCAATAGCGATCATAGCGCGTATTGAAATATCCAACCGACCCAACCGACCCCTCCACCTTATTTTGTGGCTTGGGTTCTACCTGCCGAGAGCGTAGCTCAAAGTGATGGATGGCAACCGTCTGCTCGGCATAGATGCGCAATTGGGGTGCAATCGTCACCGATGAAAAAGCATTCCACCGATCACACAAGCTACCGAATACAAGGCTAGGCAACGGCAAGGGCATGGTCATGTCATCTTTGCGAAAGGTGATGGGACTGATGAACTCTAGGCTAACACGACGGGGCGCGGGATCATGCGCCATGAACCACGGTGCCGACAATCCTTGATAGCTACTTTCGCCCGCCCATTCATGCCCATTGGTCATCATGCCTTCCACATCAAAGACCACCCCGTTCAGGTCAACACTAGCTGGAGGATGCTCAATCACCTGACGCATGACCTGTGTGATGTCGGCATTGAGCGTGGTGATGCGAAACCAATACGAGGTTTCTGGATTGACCGAACGCTGATTGTCTTGGATGCGCCCCGCGCCAACCAAGTTAGAACAGGTGTAGGGCTTGATGCCTTCTGCATCGTGCCAGTGTTTGGCAAGGGCAGCATCTTGGTTACTGACCCACTGTAGAAATACAGCATGAACCGCCCGCCCCAGTTGGGGCGGAACAGTTGTGCTTTCACGTGGGCGAACATTCACCACAACGGAAAGGAGATCGTTCATTGCGCTTCCTCTAGCAACTCTAACAAAAGTTCATTCACCGCTTGATAGGGAAGGATAGGCATCTGCTCAACCTTAAACACATCGCAATAGATTTGTTCACAGTTTTTAAGCATGTCGTCGATGGGTGCGCCATAGGCTTTTTTAATGATCTCAAGACTCACACCGTCAAATCCATGCCCACTCACACCTTTATTGCGTAGATCCGCCACTTCAGAGAGGCGATGGGTAGATTGAACAGTTTCATAAAGTGGCTTCCATTGGTCTACAGACTCAACATAGTAATCAACAATTGCCCCCAAACTAAAACGGTTCAATCCACGGTCGTGAGTTTCAACCTTGTTTGGCTTGCTAGTTTTTGCTCCTTTGCTATCACGTCTATATTCGCTTAAATAAAACTGTAGCCCTTGTTGACTTTGCGCCTCCAACCATGTTGAGTTAAGATGCTGTTTATCGGACTTGCTGTATTCAATGCCCATTTGCTCTGCCAAATGGCGGAAGATAGATTCTTGGAATCGAAACATCCGTTGAGTGAGGTCGATGTAGTCTGCAATTTCAATCTTGATCTTCATCGTGTAAAGCAACTCAGCAAGAAAGTTTTGGGTAGTCATCTCCCGTAGTTCTCCCAGCCAATAGCGTATCTTCGATTGCTGTACACCAACAATATGAAGTTGTGCTTTCTCTAAATGTTCGCGTGCCGTAGCAAAATCAAAGGATAATCGCCGATCAGCATATTGAACCAGCCCCTTCATTACTTCCATTCGTTTAGCATCCGTGACAATAAACTCACTTTGAGCTTCTAGCGTTTTAGTAGCAACGCCATAAGCATACATACCCACTTGTTGCTTAAAGCTATCACGCGCCTGCCGTGAATATAGGACACGTCCAATGTCAATGGGGTTGGGCGTAGTGCTAGAACGGTCTAGGTAGAGCGTGGTGACATCCGTACCAAACACTTCTGCACCCGTCACAATCAACATGGAACACATCGCTGGGGTGCCACCACTCACTTCCAAGTAAACATGGTATCCTTCCTGTGCATACTTTTTGTCGAGTTGTGTTTTCAACTTCACTAACGTGCGATGTTGAAAATCCAGCGCGGTAGAATAATCTGCAGGATTGGCATCAATTGTTTCAATGCGAACCTGATTCTTCTGAAGGCGCGTTTTCTTCCCCTTTTCATCCATCTCTATTAAGTATCGTTGGATGATGTCTGCATAGGGCTTGGTATCTTTCTTGTATTCATCGGCTGGTGTATATGTCTTATCTTGGTCAGAAGCAATCAAAACTACTTCTATATCAGGATTTTCGATACCCTTCGCGCCTTTAATCCATGTCAGAGTAGGTAGAATCAAGGGTATCTCTATATGTTGCTTGCATGCCGTATAATTGCTCAGAAGATAATCACCAAGGCTTCGTGCTGATTTATCTTGGGTGGGTGACAACTCCCCCTTAAACCTAATATCACTGTTGCCAACATTTGCAATCAATATATGTTTCATTTCCTTACATCTCCTCCATCGTAACTTTGACCCACCCCATCGGCGAATGGAGTTGATCGTTGCGCATGACAATGCGTCGGCTTGTGGG
>JBMOEO010000110.1:0-10944 GCA_049318945.1 Phototrophicaceae bacterium
GGTTGTTTTGTTTGGGGGGATGGTGCTGTTGAATCCCACGTGGTCGGGGGTAGGGCTAGGTTTCGTTTTGATGGCGGCGGGGCTGGGGGCATGGCAGATTGGGCAAGCCATCCTTCCCTACCGTGTGGCACAACAACTCGCGCGAGATGGCATGGCAACTAGCCCCATTCGGCGATTGCTCCGTAAAGGTGTGTTGCAAGGCTGGCTAGAGCGTGAGGAAGGGCGCGGGTATCGCTTTCAGTCGCTCCTCTTCCAAAGCATCATGGCGCAGAAGTTTGCGCAGGAATACCAACTTACCCCGCTGACATTCTCCGCCATCTCCGCGCCAACTTGCTATGTAGAGGATGTGGGGGTGATTTGCCTCGATTTACAACAACGCTCACAGGTGGTACGGGCAAGCTATCTCCCGTCGGATGTCCAATCGCTACAGCCCTATTTACAGGTGGTGGCATTCACCGCTGAACCCGTCAACATGCGCTTTGAGCTGGCAGTAGCCAGCGAGGCTACTTGGCACAATGAGCAGAGCGTCTCGCTCAAGGTGGGGGGCAATACGCTGGTAGCAGGGGCGCGTCTAACGCTTGACCCCGAAGTTACCTATCGTGAAGGGCATTTATCCGTTTGGATGAACGGCATGCCCTTCGCTGAATATCGCTTTAGATGGGCAACATCAGGGCGCGAGGTAGGGTAACAAGTAGCGGATGATGGTCTGGTTGAAATAGGCGAGGATCATCAGCACGCCTAACGGCACGGCATACGTAGCCACTTCTGCCCACTTGCCCAGCCACCGCTTGAGCCAGTGCGCCAGCAACCGCCCGCAAGTTGCCAGCCCATTCCCCATCCACAAGCTGAACGGGATCAGCGCGGGGAACAGATACCGCCCTTGAAACTGCACAAAGCTGAGGTTGTAGTAGGCATATTGCGCCACGCTTGCCAGTGCCACCGCCCCCAACACCACCCCATAGCCCCACTGAAACGCGCTGGGGGTGTGCTTTTGGCGGACTTGCCACGCAATATCTAACACCGTGCCGATGCTTGCCAGCCCCACTAACGCGCTCAATAGCGTGTAGAAAGTGGTGGGCAAGGGCAAGCCCATCCAGCCTAGTTGTCCCCAAAAACTATGAAAGGTGGTTTGGCGAAAGGCTTGCCAATAGTGGGCTTGTCCCACTTGAGCAAGATAATCAGCGGTGCGCAACTGCCCCACCACCACCACATCATGGGCGCGTAGCCCCACAATATCCGCTCCCCCATACACCATGCTATTGCGTATCCACCACACCGCACCCAACGCCAACGCGATGGACAGCGTGAGGGCATACGCGCGGAGCAGATGCTGGCGCGAGCGTCGTAAACTGGGCGCGTACACCTTGGCGAAACTCCGTGAGAAATTCACCCACAGGCGCACCCACCAACGCAACGAGGGTTGCGTCGTGTCTTTGCCTGTTAGAGGGATGGGCAGTTTCCCTAATGCTCCCAGCACTTTTGCGCCCTCCCCGAATAACTTTCCGCTGGTGCTGGTGGAAGCGCGGATGAGTACGCGCAACGGCAAGAGCAACACCACCACACCGAGCAAGAAATAGGCGGTGGTCTTGGTGAGGAATGCCAAGCCCAATAATCCCCCCAACGCGAGATGCCACCGCATGGGATTGGGCGTTGACGCAAGCAGATATGCCCCTCCCACCCACAAGGTGAGCGCGATCAGCGTGAGTGCCAGCGCGTCATTGTTGACGCTGGAGGCAATCGCCAAATGTTGCGGGATGAGCGCGACCAACAGCGCGGCAACCCAGCCCACGCTAGGGCGAGTGGGCAAGAGCATCCGCGCGATTGCCAGCGTTGCCCATACCATCCCGCTACCGATTACCAACGAAGTCAAACGCAAGGCGGTTAAACTTCCCCCACTCAGGCGAAAGCCCACCGCTTGAATCAAGTAGTATAAGGGGGGTTGGTGGTCTTCGTACTGCACGCGGTCAAGCTGGTGGGTTTGGTCTGGTGCAAAACGGCTCCCCTTGAGTTGCTCAAGGTAGGCACTGTCCCAATCCCCCATTTCGATGATTGGGCAACATCCACCTTGTGCCACCTGTGCCACATAGTTGTAATGGGCGGGTTCATCGGGTGCTTGCCAATCGGGCGTATAGATGGCGTAGAAACTCCCCACAAGCCACCACAACCCCAAGAGCGCACCCATCGGAAGAAACTGTAAACGTTTTTGAAAGAGATTCATTGGGATAGGCTACTTTACACCAACACGAAACCTTGCCATACTACTGATTAAGGATAGCAAGAAAGAGAGAAGTTTGACTATGTGTATGTTTTGTGCCACCATCCCACTTGTCGCCAGTTTTGGAAGCATGGCAACCGCCAACCGAAAACGCTACAACCGACTGGGCAACTCTGCATTAGACTTGTCTTGGGGACAACGCTGGCTGTTGAGCGTGCCCACCGTATCCGCCACCACAGCGTTAGTGGTGTTGCTCTTGTTGTCTTCCGCTTATTATCACAGCCGTATTCAACCGCTATAATCCACCCACTTTATGGGGGCACCAGCTAGGGGATTGCCAATGCCAGCATACCAAAATAACCGCCCATCAGAAAACGCATCCGAGAATTTCGTCAAAGCGGTGTATAACCTCATCCAAAAGACGGGGGAATCGCGCGTTTCTACCAATGCCTTAGCCGATGTTCTCCAGATTAAAGCACCCTCCGTAACCGATATGGCACAACGGCTAGAAGAGTTGGGGTTAGTGGATTATATCAAATATCGTGGGGTGGCATTGACCGTGAAGGGGCATCGGCTTGCTTTGCAAATTTTACGGCGACATCGCTTGATTGAGTTGTATCTAGTCAATGAGCTAGGCTATCAACTCCACGAAGTGCATGCTGAAGCAGAGGTGTTGGAGCATCATGTTTCTGATCGCTTTATTGAGGCACTCGCATACAAACTAGGCGACCCTGACCTAGACCCTCACGGCGACCCCATCCCCAACCGTGACGGCATGATGATTGAGCGCAACTTGCAACCCCTCTCACAATTGGCTTTCAACAGGGTAGCAACCGTAGCACGCATTGGCATTGAGCAGGATGAGTTGCTCAAGCTGATCTTGCAGAAGGGCTTATGCTTGGGCGCACAAGTCACCTCGCTTCATTACGCCCATGATGATGAGACGTTCACCATTAGCGTGCTGGGGGTTGAAACGGTGATTAGCCAGCAAATCGCCATGTATGTGATGGTGGAGCAGTAGGGGGCTATTGCCACCATCCCACCCCATTTACCAATCATCCACCGAAGCCGGAATGCCCGGCACTTGACGCAACCAATCCGTAGAGCGGAAGAAAAATTCAAAGCGCAAACGATCTTCTGCTGCTCCTTGCGTGGGATAAAAGTATCCGCTGGATTGCTCAAGGCGTTCTTCGATGCGCCGTAAGATGGATTCTGGATCGGTAACGGTGGTTAAGATGGCAAAGTATTCCGTGCTTTGTAAGTGACCGGCTAAATCCTCTTGCGCCCCAAAGCTACGGAGCGCGTTGCGAATGATGAGCGAAATCGCTCGCATGACATCATCCGCCGCCGAAAACCCGTAATGCTCACGGAAGCGATCCAACTGATGCACGCGCAACCCAATCAACGAAACGCCTTTGCCATCGTTTAGCAACTCGTGCAGGTGTTCCTCTAAGATCACACGGGAGGGTAGCTGGGTGATGGGGTGGAGGGAGGAGGGCGTATCGGCGCGTTTGATGGCATTGCGAATGCGCAATTGTAGCTCCTGCATATCGAACGGCTTGGTGATGTAATCCACCACGCCTAACTCTAAGCCTTGTATCTTATTGAAGCGTTCGCTTTTTTCAGTCAGGAAGATGATGGGGAGGTGGCGGGTTTGGCGGTGGCTTCTGATGTTTCGGCAAATGTCATAGCCATTCATGTCAGGCAGGCGAATATCCAACAGCACCAAGTCAAAGTGATGTTTTTCTATCAGTGCTAGTGCTTCGTCCCCCCAAGAGGCGGTCATGACTTGGTAGTCCTTCATCTGTAGATAAGTTTGAAGCATCTCTAATAAATGATGATCGTCTTCAACGATGAGCAGTTGTGGGTTGTGTAAGGTCATAAGGTCTCGTTGGTAAAATAATAGGGTCTTTAGGAATGAAAAAGGTACAAAAAGCCGAGCCTGTTGCGCGGCATTGTATTTCGCTTATGGCAAAGGTGTGGTTCACTGCCCAGCGCAAATGCGCTTCTAACACTCCCACCATCACATGACAAATGGGGTGGGTGGCAGTTTGCTCCCAGCAGAAGGGGCTATTGGGGGTGGTAAACTGATAACCACTGGGGATGTGGCTTACATGACAAACCTGATCGGTATGCACATTGATGAGGTTTGCCAAGCCACTCAAGCTATAAAAGACCTGTTGCTCAAATGGCAATTGCTTAAAGCTAGGGGATGTCACCCCCTTTAGGATGCCCCAATTTTCTAGGCTATAGCCAAACATCGACCACCCCACCCGACGCGCAATGTTGCTCCCACCGCGGGGTCCATACATCTTGATGAAGGCGTGGTTTAACGCCGCCAGATGATGAAACGGGACGGTTTTATCCAGTGAATCGGAGATGAGTTCAAGGGTATAGGGTTCAATATCGGTCATGTGTAATAGTGCATGACACGCGCTTGCTCCCACTGTATCCTCCACCCCTTGAATCATCCCATTCATAAAGCGATTGGGATAACGAGGCTCGGTTACACCCATCGCACTGATCCCCTGTAGACACGTGTTGCTTAGACGAGTGTCTCTAGTGCTTCAACGGTGCGCCCTATGTCCAAGAAGATCAAACCGAGCTTGGCTTCTTTGCGTGCCATCACGGTTAAAACCGCTTCTTCGCCCACCGCGTTGAGGATCACATAGCCGTATTGCCCCTTGATGTACACTTGTTCAAGCTCGCCCCGCCCCAGTTCACTGGCGATGCGTTCCCCTAGTGAGATCATCGCGGCGGACATAGCAGAAACGTGGTCTTCTTCAATTTCCGCAGGCATAGAAGAAGCCATGCTCAAGCCATCCACACTCACAATTGCTGCCGCTTCAACATCGCCGGAACTTGCCTGTAACTCGCGCAGGCGTTCTACCAGTTGTTCTGTACGTGATTTCGCCAAGGGTTCGTCTCCCTAATATGGTTTCAATGATTACTAAAACTCTGTCAACAGAAAGGACTGATTCGCATTGTAACACAAAATTGATTCCGCAAGTATTGCACTTCCCTAATTTTGCGAATGCTTACAAGTCACCTTTACAAAGCCTTTATGCCCAACACAAATTTGATCTATACAGGAATTGGTCAAATGTCCTTATAATAATGAGTACCTTGTATGTATGGGTTGCGTGTTCCCCACATGACGCGCGGGTGACTCATCTCCCTCACGATGAGATTTGACCTCTTCAACAAGGAGCTATTGATGAATGAAGTTAGTCGTCCACACGCAACGCTTGAACTTGACCGTGAGCAACTGCGCCAGCTAGGGTATAGCATCATTGATGAAATGGTGAAACAGTACGATAGCTTGCCCGATCAACTCATTGGCAATGTCAAAGACCGCCCCACCCTAGAAGGGCTATTACGGGAGCCGCTCCCCCTAACCCCACAAGACCCCCATGAGGTGTTAGAGCGTGCTGTACAAGATGTATTTGGGAACACGATTAAAAGCCAACACACGCGCTTCTTTGCCTTTGTGCCGGGTCCGAGCAATTCGGTAAGTGCATTGGCGGATATGTTGGCGGCGGGCTTCAATGCGTTTTCGGGTTCATGGTTTGAATCTTCCGGACCCGCTATGGTGGAAACGGTGACGGTGGATTGGCTACGCCAGTTAATCGGCATGCCAGAAACCACACTGGGGACGTTCACCAGTGGCGGAAGCGTGGCGAACCTATCCGCCATTCATGTGGCACGGCATCACCTTTTGGGCATTAACGACCAAGACGGCGTGATTTATTACAGCGACCAAACCCACTCCTCTATTGATCGTGCGGTGCGCATCTTGGGGTTACGCAACCATCAAGTGCGTCGCTTGCCTTCGGACAGTCGCTATCGCTTGAGCGTAGACATGCTCTATGGGGCGGTGACATCGGATAAGGCGGCGGGCTTAAAGCCGTTCTGTGTGATTGCCAACGCCGGCACCACCAACACTGGGGCGGTGGATGACCTCGAAGCGATTGCCGATTTGTGCCAAGAAGAGGGGCTATGGATGCACGTAGATGGGGCGTATGGCGCATCAGCTGTCTTATCAGAACGAGGGAAGGCGTTGTTAAAGGGGATTGAGCAGGCGGATTCTGTCACCATTGACCCGCACAAGTGGCTGTTCCAACCGTATGAGATTGGGTGCTTGTTGGTGAAGGATGGTACGCGCTTACGCGATGCCTTCCGCTTGGTGCCCGAATACCTCAAGGACATGGACAAGAGCGATGACATGGTGAACTACTGGGACTATGGCGTACAGCTTACGCGCGGATTCCGTG
This sequence comes from Phototrophicaceae bacterium, assembly GCA_049318945.1. GTDB lineage: Bacteria > Chloroflexota > Anaerolineae > Aggregatilineales > Phototrophicaceae > CAIRDJ01. Next base: position 6,490 of record JBMOEO010000110.1, read on the forward strand.
CCCTCAAGTTGTGGATGTCGCTCAAGGTCTTTGGGGTGGAGGCGTTCCGCGATGCCGTTGATTGGGGCATTGAGCAGGCGGAATTGGTTCAACAATTGTTGGAGGCAAACCCCCGTTGGGAAATCATCACCGCCGCCCAGATTGGGATCATCAACTTTCGCTACGTTCCCGAAGGGATGTCTGCGTTGGACTCCTTGAATACCCTACAACAGTTGATTGTGGATGATATTTTGGCGAGCGGATACGCCATGATTGCCACCACCATCTTGAAGAAGCGCAAGGTGATCCGCCTCATTCTGATTAACCCACGCACCACCATAGAAGAAATTCAGGAGACGGTGCAACGGCTCACCCAACTCGGCGAGCAATACAGCATCGTCCTACAAGAAACCGTTACCGAATAGTTGTGTCTCATTGAGCATCCCCACCGATCATGCTTGATAGGTGGGGATGCTTGCTACCCGTTCTATAGCATATCGGGTGGGGTATCGTCTTCTGATGGGGGAACTTGGTTGGCTAGGGTGGTGTCGTCGATGTCACTAGAGGCTTCTTGCAGGTAGCGTTCTTCGCGCTCACGGCTTGCCTCTGCTAGTTCGCTCAACTCATGCTCGGCAATCTTGATCGCCTCCATCTCCACCGTGTCCAGTTGTCCGCTTTTGCTGGGGGGGGTATAACGCCCCAAACGGATGTCTACAAAGTCTTTGGCGAAGTGCCCCTCGTCGGTGGCAATCAACACCCCGTGTAGCTTGTCAATCATCAAGTGTTGCAAACTCATAATCAAGTTGTTGACTTGCTCGCGCATAATCAGCATCACTTGATCCCACTTCACATTAGGCGGCAGTTGATCTTCTTGCAAGATGCGCGTGCTTTCGAGGTAGTCCATGATTGGCTCAACGCGGTCATAGATCAACACGCCGGGCAAGTCATGGCGCACCACAAAATAGAAATAGCGCGAGAGGTGGCGCGTGCCACTTTCTAGCGAGTAGCGAAAATGTGTGGGCATGGGAACGCGCACATCACGATTGGCACCCGGCGGGGAAACCAACAGGATGGCACGGCGGAATAGCTCACGGAATTGGGGCATGGTGTGAATGCTGTTGGTGGTGGTGACGATCATCCCGCCGGGCTTCATCACACGGCGCATCTCTTCAATCGCTAAATCAATATCCCACGCCATGAACAAAATATGATTTGCCATGACCACATCAAAACTATGGTCAGCATACGGCAGATGCCCAAAGTTTGAGCGCACCAACTGCTTAGAGGAGTGAATGCCTAACATCTTAGAGGAGTAATCTAGTCCATAGTATTTTACCTCTGGATACTCTTCTTTGATGTAGTCATAATACAAGCCAGATCCACACCCGATTTCAAGTACGGTCTCATCACCTCGTAAGTCCACAAGGTTCATTGTCCAGTCCACCATGTCCACTTCGGGATAGGTGAATTGTTCTTGAGTTTGGGTGCGTATACGCCATTGGTCTATGGCGGCAAAGTGTGTCTGGAGAAAATCATGATCGGTGATGGACTTCATTTAGGATTCCGAACTTACAGGTAAGATGAACATACGGCTTAGTTTACAATAACTTGGTAAACTTGTCGCAAATTTTTATGCACATTTCTACAAGGATTCCACAATGTCCCTCAAATTGCCTTCACACTTGATCCTCTTCCTCTTGCCTTTGTTGGCATGTTCATTACAAACCCAAGCCTCTGTTGCTCCTGCTGGCTCACAGACCACCATCATTGTTGGAGAAACGGGGCGCGTTGTGCGTGTGATTGATGGGGATACCATCGAGGTGAACATCAACGGGCAAACGGTTGATGTGCGCTATCTACAAATGAACACCACCGAACGGGGCGAACCGTGCTACCAAGAGGGGAAGGATGCCAATGCCGATTTGGTGGATGGGCAAGTGGTCACGCTCATTGCCGATGCTGAGTCAACCGATCAATATGGGCGGTGGCTTCGTCATGTGTACGTGAACAACCTACACGTCAACGCCGAGCTAGTGCGTAATGGGTGGGCAGAAGCCGTCGTCTATGAACCGAATGACCAATATTGGGAGGCATTCATTGAGCTAGAAAAACAAGCCGCTCAAGCACGGCGTGGGTGCCATGGGCTGACCACCTTGTTTGAGGACGACAGTTACCGCCGATAAATTCAACAGAGGAGTTTGACAATTGGTTGCGACAAGCATATCACTTTCTAATCATCAAGTGCGGAATGCCCGTTGGGCAGTGTCTGCTATCTTTTTAGTGTTCGGGATTTTTACCGCGACGGTTAGCCTATACATCCCCTTCATCCAAGAACGCTTTGCTTGGGGAGAAGCGGAGCTAGGGCGCACCTTGTTGATCGGGGCGGTTGCCTCCGTATTTGGGACGTTCTCGGCAGGGTGGGTCATCAACCAAACCAACAGCAAAATCGTTTCGGCGGTGGGGGCGTTGCTGGTTTGCAGTGTGATTCCCTTCACGTTACTCTCGCCCACACCCACCATTCTGGTTTTGTTGCTCATGATGCAAGCGATGAGTGGGGGCATGACCGACGTAGCGATGAACACACAAGGGGCAATCGTGGAGCGCAAGCACGGTGGCGCGATCATGTCTTCGTTGCACGGCTTCTACAGCGTGGGAACGGTGGTGGGGGCTGGAATCGGCTGGCTTGTCAGTCGTAGCGAGTTAAGCCTTCCTCAACACATGCTCATTCAAACACCGTTCTTGTGGGCAATCGTCTTGGTGGCGGCGTTCCAATTGCTGCCCACCAAAGAAGCGAACCAACAAACCAAGAGCGGGCTAGTCCTCAAGCCGATCATCATCGTTTTGGGATTGGTGACGATGGTTGGGATTATGGCGGAATTGGTGGCGTTTGAGTGGGGTCCCGTTTACATGCGCCGTAGCCTACAGTCTGACCAAAGCATGATCTCGCTCGGCTTGGCGGCTGTCACCGTGTTCATGAGCGTAGGACGCTTGAGCGGGGATTGGCTGGTCGAACGCCTCAACCCAATGCGCATGTTGCTCATGAGTGGCTTGCTCATCATGGTGGGGATGGCTGTCACCGTGTGGGGAGGGGATGAACGCTTCGCCCTGGTGGGCTTTGCCATCACGGGCTTGGGCGTGTCTAATCTTGTGCCTTTGCTTTTGCGAGCAGGCGGACAGGTGGCGGGGGATACCGCCGTTGGAACGGTGATGGCAATTGGCTATCTATCGTTCTTGGTGAATCCTGTCATCATGGCGGTACTTTCCGAAGTGTTCAGCCTGCGCGTGGCGATGACCAGCGCGGTGGTGTATGGCGCGATCATCCTGTTGGGGTCACGCTTGCTTCGGGAGCGCACCCCATCCGCCTAAAAGAATACACAAACCTTACACGCCGATTGCACAACGATGACAACCTCATGTCATGCTGTAAGCATCGTGAAAGCTAGTGAATAAACATTAGTGAACAAAGGAATGAAGCAATGATGAAACGTCAATATCTGCTCATGATCGGGTTGGGGGTTGCCATGTTGATGATGGCTGTCCCCAGCTTTGCCCAACAGATTCAAGCGATTGGCAGTGGTACGGTTACTGCTAACGGTGACGGACGCGCCGCCATTATGTGTTCGGCGTGTACGGTGACACTCAGCGGAGATGGCTTGCTTGCCATCTTGGATTCCGAAGGGGATAGCGAAGTCAGCATCAGTGGCGCAGGGCGAAGCAGCCAACGCGAAACCGATTGGGGGACGGCAACCGTTTATCAAGGCTTTAACGGGAGCGTCACCATCAGCGGGGCGTTTGTAGCCATTGCTTTGCGCGGAGAAAACATCAGCCTGAACGCAAACGGCACGGGGCGCGTGTGGTTGCGTGGGCAAGGCTCATACACCATCAACGGGGAAAATGGCAACTGGCAAGAAGCTGGCTCCGCCTTGACGGTGGGCACGCTTTCTAACTAGACATACAGCGGGGAGGTCTGGTTAATCAGGTCTCCCCGTTTTGATTCCCATAAACGCGGTACAAGTGGGGGCGCAAAGTATTATTTCTGCATAACAATCGACAACCCCCCTCTGGTCGGGGCGAATGTAATAGGGGTTGGTAAGGGGGTCTTCGATTTTTTCTGGCGGTTTCTGGGTGAAATGGGGCACAATGCAGGACAAGCATCAAGATAGCATGAAGAAGCGTGATGCAAAAATTCATTAGACAAGTATGCAGGGTTTATCTTGACAGCCACTTGGAAAAAAGCTAGAGTAGGAATGTAACCCAAGCCCGTTAGGGCATTACGACTGTCTTCAACAAGGGAATTACCCAAGCGATTAAGCTCTGTAGGAATGTAACCCAAGCCCGTTAGGGCATTACGACAGATGATCTGGGCGGTTGACCAATGCGCAGTCAAACGTAGGAATGTAACCCAAGCCCGTTAGGGCATTACGACCTAACCCCTTATCCCGATATACGAACCGCAACATCATGTGTAGGAATGTA
>JBMOEO010000111.1:0-10822 GCA_049318945.1 Phototrophicaceae bacterium
CCCACCGCAGATCAAGCATGGGTGAGCATCAGCACGCACTTCGTAGAAATCATTAGGTGGGTTCATCGCTTCTCACAAAATTCTTTCTTCACGCATTCATCTTCACCCCACACGATTAAAGAGGAAGATGAATGATTGGATCACTCGATAAAGTGGGGCAACCGTGATTGCCCCATCTGAATAAACCAGTCTAACTGGGCACGTTCTTGAAGAACACGCCCGACAAGGGGGGAAGGGTGAGGTTTAAGCTATGGGCATAGCCATTGTGGGAGATGGGTTCTGCCACCTTTGAGCCTAAGTTACCCATGCCACTCCCTTGATAGAGCGTAGAATCGGTATTCAAAACCTCCTCCCACACGCCATCACGGGGCACGCCCACCCGATAGCCCAAGCGCGGTACAGGGGTTAAGTTGAACACACACAGGATGTAATGCCCGTTGCTTTCTCCGCTACGTAAGAAGGACAAGGCACTGTTCGCGGCATCGTTGGCATCCACCCAATTGAAGCCTTCCGGGTCAAAGTCTAGCTCGTGCATGGCAGGCTCCTCTTTATAGAGGCGGTTGAGATCGCGCACCAACGATTGAACCCCCTTATGATAGGCGGAGGTATTGGTGACGAACCATTCCAGACTAGCGCGATGATTCCACTCTGGGCGTTGGGCAATTTCCCCACCCATAAAGAGAAGTTTCTTGGCAGGCAATGCCCACATGTACGCAAAGAGCAGGCGCAAGTTAGCAAACTGTTGTTGCTCATTCCCGATCATCTTGTTGATGAGAGAGCGTTTTCCGTGTACGACCTCATCGTGCGACAGGGGCAAAACAAAGTTTTCGTTGTAGGCATACAACCCGCGAAAGGTCAGCTTGTTATGGTGATATACACGGTAAAGAGGGTCTTGGCTGAAGTATTGTAAGGTATCGTGCATCCACCCCATATCCCACTTCATACCGAAGCCTAACCCGCCTATGTAGGTTGGGCGCGAGACCATCGCCCATGCGGTGGATTCTTCGGCGGTCATTTGAATATCAGGGTAGCCTTCATAGATGGCTTGGTTCAAATCACGCAAGAACGCAATCGCCTCTAGGTTTTCGTTCCCCCCATATTGATTGGGAATCCATTGCCCATTCTGTCGGGAGTAATCCAGATACAACATGCTGGCGACGGCATCCACCCGAATACCATCAATGTGATAGTAGTCAAACCAGAAGAGCGCACTGCTAATCAAGAATGCGCGTACTTCATTGCGCCCATAGTTGAAGATGCTACTCTTCCAATCAGGATGAAACCCTTTGCGTGGGTCTTGATGCTCATAGAGGTGCGTGCCGTCAAAGTAGCCCAGCCCGTGTTCATCGGTGGGGAAGTGGGAGGGCACCCAATCCAAAATGACCCCAATCCCGTTTTGGTGCAGGCAATCCACCAAGTACATGAAATCTTGAGGCGTGCCGTAGCGACTGGTTGGGGCAAAGTAGCCGGTGGATTGATACCCCCATGAGCCATCATACGGATGCTCCATGATGGGCATGAACTCTACATGGGTGAAGTTCATCTCAACCAGATATTGCACCAACTCCACCGCCAGCTCCCGATAGCTTAATGGGCGAAAGCCGTCAGCGGTGCGTCGCCAACTTCCTAGATGAACCTCATACACTGAATGAGGCGCACGCAAGCTATTGCGCTCTTTGCGCGTTGCCATCCATGTTTGGTCATTCCAGACGTTTTCTAAGGAGTGTACAACCGAAGCGGTCTTCGAGGGCACTTCAGCATAAAAGGCGTAGGGGTCTGCCTTGTCCACTTTGTAACCACTGTGGCGCGATTGAATGTGATATTTATAGACTGCGCCAGATTGAATGTTGGGGATGAACCCCGCCCAGATACCACTAGCACCCACAGCCTGCAAGGGACTGTCACCCACTTTCCAATCGTTGAACGAGCCGATCACCGCGACATAGTGCGCATTGGGTGCCCAAACAGCAAAGTGTACGCCATCTTGCCCATCCACCTGTGATGGGTGTGCGCCTAGCTTTTGATAGGCACGAAAGTATCGCCCTTCGCCAAACAAATAAAGTTCATCGGCGGTGAACCATTCAGGATATAAAACAGTGGAATTGGTCATGGCACGTCACCCTTCTTGTAAGTGAATTAACTTATAAAAACACCAGTAATCTTAACGTACATGGTAGTTAAGTTACTGGTGTTGGGCAAGGTAAAATGTTGCGGAAAGGCAAAACTAAGTGGAGGGATACAGGCTTTTATACCATTCGATGTATTCAGGAATGCCACGATCAATCGGATAGGAGGGAATGTAACCGATCAAGTCGCGTGCTTTGTCCACCTTAAGCGTGCCACGGAAGGGCATGAGGTTGTCGCGTTGGACGAAGGTCATTTGCACTTCGGGGAATTGTTCCTTGACGATGTGCGCCAAATCCAAAATGGTGCGCGATTCCCCATAGGTCAAGTTGAAAATTTGGTTGAGGGCGTTCTTGGTTTGCATCGAAGCAACCACCCCATTCACCAAATCTTGAATATAGGTGAAGTCGAGATACTCTTGCCCATCTCCATCAATGCGGAGGCTTGCCCCTTGCAGGGCACTCTCAATGAAGATTTGCCCCACGCGACGGCTGACGCAACGTTGCCCATACAAAGCAGAGGGGCGGATGATTGTATAGGGCAAGCCAAACACTTGGTTATAGGCAATGACCATCTTCTCCCCTGCCAGCTTTAATGCACCATAAATCCCTAGCGGGTTGAGGGGGTAATCCTCATCTACACTGGGGGTTTCAAAGTTGCCATAGACCATGCTGGAGGAAAAGAAGATGAACTGTTCCACCACCCCACGCGCCGCATCAAGTGAGTTTTCTAGCGTGCGGAGGGAGTGGTCAAAGGTGCTGTGGGGGTCTTTGTTGGAACGGTTGGCGTGCGAAACGGCGGCAAGATGCACCAAGACTTGGGGCTTCAGCTGGGCGATGTGATAGGACATGGCATGATAATCGCGTGCGTCTTGGACAATCAACGGGATATTGTGCTGTTCAAGCAGTTCCATGCGTTGACGAATGATGCGCAAGTAAAGATCGCGGTTGTGCATGCTTGGATCAGCCGATGTGATGGCACCCAAGTTATTGACTTGTAAGCCGTCAATCACGGTGACATGTGCGCCACGATTCTTGAGATCAATGGCGAGGTTATGCCCAATGAACCCTGCCCCGCCGACGATCAACACGCGACGATTTTCAATAGGGAAATCAACCATCTTAGACAAACTCCTTGAGAACACGCTTAAATTGGTCAGCGATGTAATCCATATCTTCGGTATTCAAATGTTGCCCCACCGGCAAAGCAATCGACTGATAGCTAATGCGTTCGGCATTGGGGTATTGTCCAGCCGTATCGCCGTACTTGTTCTGGTAGTATTCAAATTGGGGGATAGGCTTGGGGTAGTAGATGCTAGTGCCCACACCAACAGCATTGAGCGCAAGCGCGATGTTGTCGCGTTGGTCGCGTAGGGCATCGGGCAACACAACGGATAAGCAGTAGTAGCTACTTTGCGTATCAGGGCTTTGTGCATCCAAGATGACCAAGCCTGTTGTACCCTCTAGCAATCCTGCCTTCAACCGTGTGAAGTTTTCCTGACGAATGGCAATGAAGCGATCAGCGCGTTTCAGTTGGCTACGCCCTAGCGCGGCTTGCATCTCGCTCATGCGGTAGTTGCTACCCGCTACGGTGACTTCATACTTGCCGGGAATCTTGCGTTCGTTGTGCTGGCGATCCACCCCATGAGCGCGTAAGTGTGCGGACTGGGTGGCGGTGGTTTCATTTTTGGAGAGGTACATGCCCCCTTCGCCGGTGGTAATGTGCTTGGCAGGGTAGAACGAAAAACAGCCAACATCGCCAATCAAGCCCACGTGCGTTCCTTTGTAGGTTGCACCCAACGCCAGCGCACAATCTTCGATTAGGATCAGGTTGTGTTGCTTGGCAATTTGTACGATGGCATCCATCTCAGCAGGAATCCCATTGAAATGGACAACGCTAATCGCCTTCGTGCGTGGGGTGATTTTCTGGGCAATCTGTTCGGGAATCATGTTGCCCGTTTCAAGATAGCAATCCACGAAGACTGGCGTTGCCCCGGCGATCTCCACCGCGCTAACGGTTGCCACGTGCGATTGTGCCGGCACAATGACCTCATCCCCTTCGCCCAAGCCAAAATACCAGCTGGCAAGGTGGAGCGCGGTCATGCACGAATTGACGGTGACGGCATAGCCACCACCCACATAATCAGCAAATTCACTTTCAAAGGATTTACAGTTGGGTCCATGGGTGAGGATGTACCCATTCAGGACTTCGAGAACTGCCGCCCGATCTTCATCGGTGATGTCTGGGCGACCAAATGGGATAATACGTTCGGGTTGTGCTGTCATAGGTAAACAACTTCAACTTGTTTTGCCAGTTTAATGGATTCATCGACTGCAATACACAGGCTGACCCCATCTAAAAAGATTTGAGAGTCCCATGAATCACCCGCAACAATAGCGGAAACGAAACTTGAAAACAAGTCCGCTTTGTGAATGGGGAGCGGGTTTAAGTCAATTGGACTGGCATGCACGGCTTCGTCGCGCGTGAGGTGCAAGCGTGCGCCTTGATCGTCATAGATGAAAGTGGCGCGAGAGCCGAAGATGCGCAAGACGTGATGATGCCGATGCACACAACCGAAATTGGCATTGAGACGCATCACGCAACCGCTAGGGGTTTGCATCACCCCGCTGGTGAAATCCGCATAGCGGAAGGGAGTATCGCGCGTGACGATGCGATTGCCCAGCGCAAAGACATGTTGCGGGCGTTCCCCCAATATCCACAGCATCAAGTCCATCATGTGCACGCCACCGCCCAGTGTCACCGAGTAATCGGGAACTTGCGAACGCCACCCCGTCGTGATCTTATGAACCCGCCCGTACAAATATTCGCCGTCAATGCTGTAAATCTCGCCAAACGTGCCCTGCTCTACGGTAGCTTTAAGCCAGCGATACAAGGGCGCGGTGCGCAAAATCACATTGGTGGCGAGTTTGACGCGCCCATCATGCTGGTCTAGCTCATGCTTGAGATCACGCAGTTGGGCGGTGGTTAGGGCGATGGGCTTCTCAACGAAAACGTGCTTGCCCTGTTGCAAGGCAAGTTTAGCGTGTTCGTAGTGGTCATCATCAAAAGAGGCAATCACCACTAGATCAAGATCGGGATGAGTCAAAACCGCTTCAGCGTGCTGGGTGATGAACGGGACATTCAGTTCATCGGCAAGCGATTGTGCCTTCGTCAGGGTGTGATCGCACAGGGCGATGAGTTGTACATCAGGGGAGTGTTTGGCACGGCGGGCATGTTGTTCTCCGATGCCCAAGCCAACTACCCCAACTCGTAACGGGAGTGTCATCAAGTTTAATCCTCTCGATTCAGGCGACGATAATCCTCAAGTGTGTCCACCGTCAACGCCTTTTCCGCAAGCGTATCATCTCCACTATGATGGTTATAGATGGCGTATTGGTCGGCGTGATTATAAAACACTTGGGTGACGTGTTCACGTTCGGCATGGGTGAGGGCAAGCGTATCCAATTGTTGAAGGGTATCCGTGCGGATGATCTCAACGCTGTTGCCTTTGGGGAAGCTACGCGGAAAGACATTGGTAATCAAGTCATAGCGTCCTTCTGTGAAGCGGAGCATATCCGTGATGATGTGTGGCTCAAACAACGGGCTATCGCCAGAAACGCGCACCACCCAATCAGCAGGGTAGATCATCGAAGCCGTTTGAAAGCGTGCCAAGACATCATCCAACGCCCCACGAAAAACCGCATACCCCAGCCATTCCACATATAACGCCAACGGGTCATCACTTGGTAGATCACTGGTGAGCAAAACCAGATGCTGGGCAGGGATGCGTTCGGCGAGGCGGTCGAGTACCACTTTGACCATCGGTTGCCCACGAAATGGGGCAAGCATCTTGCCCGGCAAACGGTTAGAACTCATTCGCGCTTGAACGAAAACGCGATAAGGCAGCTGTGTCATCATGCGTGTTGCTCCTGTTGTGGCTGGCTTGACCAACCATGCAAGACATATTGACTATTGATGAGGCGAAAGCCCATGCTCTCGTAAAGGCGACACGAGGGGATATTGGCAACCTGTGTGCCAACTTGTAGATGGGCGTGGGTAGCATGATAGGTTTGGATGAAATGTTGGAGCAACGCCCGCCCCACCCCACGCCCTTGATGTGCTGGCGAAACGGCGATCAGGTCAATGATGCTCACCCGTTCGCCGTGATGGGTGGTGCTTTCGATTACGGCGTTAAACCCCACCACCTCCCCGTTAATGAGGGCGACATACAACGCATCTCCACGTGTGCCGTTCAGGTAGTTAGCAATCCATTCGCGCTTGATGAGATTGGCTAACCCATCCCGTAGGGTATCATCCAGATGGAAGCGCGAATACTTGAAGCTGGTCTCGGCAATTTGTAGCACCGCCCCCACCCACGCGCTTTGATCCTCAAAACGCATCACCTGTATATCAGATGATAAACTGTGGATGATGGGGGGTGCCCATTCAAATTGCACGTTGACATCCACCACGCGCAAGATGCCACTCAGGGCACGTAGCATGGTGGTTTGACGGGTGTCTAACTTGGCGAAGTAGAAGGCGTTAGGATGGACAACTTGATGCTCACGCAAGGGAGAGACCTGTGCATCTGTCACCTTAAGCCGAAAGACCTCCCCCTCAAATAGAGTTGATAGCCACTGGTCAATGTTAATTTCCATATATCCCCTCACAGTTTATGTGTATCATTGGTAGACTACACTATTACAACTTAGCCAATGCTGAATGGATGTGCTTGTTTATGTCGCCTTTTTCATTGACATCCCTCAACCAAACTTTGATTGTCGCCGAAATCGGGAACAATCACGAGGGGAATATTTCCGTCGCCAAAGAGATGGTTCATGCTGTAGCAGAATCTGGCGCGGATGTGGTGAAGTTCCAAACGTTTCAAACTGCCTACTTCATCAACCCAGAAAACGAAGCACGTTACCAACGCCTGAAGGGCTTTGAACTGAGCTACGATCAATTTGCAGAATTGGCGGTTTTGGCGCGTTCGCTTGGTTTGATGTTCATCTCCACCCCGCTTGATCTGGATTCCGCCATCTTCTTGAATGGGATTGTGGACTTCTTCAAAGTTGCCTCCAGTGATAACACCTTCTATCCCTTGCTGGATTACATCGCGCAAACCGATAAGGCGATGGTGGTTTCAACAGGGTTAGCGGATTTACCCGTTGTGTCGCAAACAGTGGAGTATATCAAGCGTGTGCGTCATGACCGCGCCCTAGAGCTGGCACTGTTGCATTGCGTTACCAGCTATCCCGTCCCCCCCGAACAGGCGAATTTACGCGCCATTCGGGTCTTGCAAGATCAATTCCCCGATGTGGTCATCGGCTATTCCGACCACACGATGGGCAACTTGGCATGTGTTTTGAGCGTGGCGTTCGGTGTGAACATCATCGAGAAGCACTTCACGCTTGACCATCATTACTCTGATTTCCGCGATCACCAGCTTTCCGCCACGCCGAATGAAATGCGCGAACTCGTGCATCAAGTGCGCCAAGCGGAGGTTTTGCTGGGGACATTCGATAAGCAATTGCAAGAAGTAGAAGTGGGCGTTGTCAGCGCGTTGCGCCGTTCTATCGTGGCAAAGCATGACCTACCCAGCGGGCACACGCTCCAAATGAGCGATCTTGCGTGGACGCGCCCCGGCGATGGGTTAGCCGCTGGGCAAGAAGAACACGTGCTGGGCAAAACCCTAGCAGTTGATCTAAAACAAGGGCAACGAATTTCTGTCACGGATTTCGCATAAATAAGGGGCAACACTATGTGTGGTATTGCAGGTTACATTGGGGCACGCGAGATCGCCCCTGAAGTCATTCACGGATGCTTGGGGTTGATGCACCGCCGCGGTCCCGATCAAGCGGATTTCCATCATGCACAAATGCAGAATGGGCAACACGTCTATTTGCTGTTCAGTCGGTTGGCAATCATTGATCTTGACCCACGCTCTAGCCAGCCCTTTCGGGTGGGCAATCATACCCTTGTATTCAACGGTGAAATCTACAATTACGTTGAACAGCGCAAGCAACTAGAAGAGCAACATTCAATCCCCTTCGCCACTGAATCCGATAGCGAAGTGCTGATGCACACCCTCATTCAGTATGGGCTGGAAGGATTGGATGAATTAGAGGGCATGTGGGGATTTGCATACTACAACGCCACAGATGAGACCGTGACGCTCTCACGGGATCGCTTCGGCGAGAAACCGCTCTACTATTATAGAGATGCTGAAGGTGGGTTTTACTTCGCCTCTGAGCCAAAGTGTATTTTCCAGTTGCTTGGGCGCAAGCTCCCCATCAATCACCAACATCTCTACCGCTTCTTGGTGAACGGCTATAAGTCGCTTTACAAAGTGCAAGAGCATTTCTTTGTCGGGTTGCAACAAGTCAAGACTGCTCACACGCTCACGCTTAGATCGGATCATAGCATTGAGGAACGCCCCTACTGGATACCACAATTTCATATTGATGAGTCCATGTCCTATGCTGATGCCGTTGAGGGTGCACGTGAACGCCTGCTAGAAACGGTGCGGTTGCGCTTGCGTGCGGATGTTCCGCTGGCATTTTGCATGAGCGGTGGGATTGATTCCAACACGCTCATCAGCATCGCCAACAACGTTTTCAACTATCAAGCGCATGGCTTCACCATTGTGAACACCGACGAACGCTATGATGAACAAGACCTCGTAGAGCGAGCAGTTGCCACACAAGGACTCAAGCACACCTCTGTTCCCATCCATCACGGCAATTTCCTAGAGCAACTCTCCACGCTGGTTCAGTATCATGACGCGCCTATCTATACCATCAGCTACTTTGCTCATTGGCAATTGATGCAGGCAGTTCATGCGCACGGCTACAAAATATCCTTGAGCGGTACAGCCGCAGATGAATTGTTCAGTGGTTACTATGACCATCACAATCTATATTTATACCAAATGCACCAAGAAGATCACGCACGCTATGCAGAGGCTTTGGGGCATTGGCAACGCGAAGTGCAACCCATCGTGCGCAACCCGTATCTAGGGAATCCGCGCTACTTCATTGAGGATGCACAATCACGCCAACACATCTACCTAGAGAACGAAACCTTTGCCACTTATTTGCGCCAGCCCTTTGCCGAAGCATTCAGCGAGGTGGACTATACGCCCGTCATGATGCGCAATCGTATGGCGAATGAACTCTTTGCGGAATCCATCCCCGTCATCTTGCACGAGGATGACCTCAATGCCATGTACTATTCCATTGAGAACCGCTCCCCATTCTTAGACCGTCGTCTGTTTGAGTTTACTAGCAGTATTCCCACCCGCCACCTCATTCAAAACGGACGTGCCAAATCCGTCCTACGCGAATCCATGCGTGGCATTGTGCCCGATTTCATCTTGGACAATCCTCGTAAGGTAGGCTTTAACGCTCCGTTGTTCGATTATCTCAACGTGGCAGACCCTCAAGTGAAGGCTTACCTGCTTGATACCAGCGTGGTATATGACTACATCGAACACGACAGGATTGAGCAACTGCTCACCCAACCCCAGCTACTCAATAGCCAAAGCAAATTCCTATTCAGCTTTATCGGCACGAAAATGTTCATGGAGCATTTCTCATGATGCGTTATTGTCAACGATGTGTGCTTCCAAATACGCGCCCCAATCTGCACATTGATGAAAGCGGTATCTGTAACGCCTGTCAATCTCATGGTGAGAAGAAGCAGGTGGATTGGGTACAACGCGAACAAGATTTTCGGATGGTGGTTGAGCACGCTAAATCACGTAGCCACGGATATGATTGCCTCATCCCCGTGAGTGGGGGCAAGGACAGCACATGGCAAACGGTTGTATGTTTGGAGCATGGGCTTAAGCCACTCGCCTACACATGGAGACCTCCCGGTCGCACGGTATTGGGGCAACAAAACCTAGATAACCTGCGCCATATTGGGGTAGACCACATTGATTACAGCATCAACCCGAAGGTAGAAGCGAAGTTCATGTTGGCTGCCTTTCGTCGCTTCGGGACAACCGGCATTCCCATGCACATGGCAATGCACCACCTCGCCCTCACTTTAGCTACCAACTTCAACATCCCGCTTATTGTGTGGGGGGAAAATAGTGCTGTTGAATATGGGGAGGCAGATGCTGCGCACAAAGGCTTCCGCCTGACGTATGAATGGCTTGAGCATTATGGTGTGACACATGGCACCGGCCCAACAGATTGGATTTCTGAGGAGCTGTCGCGTGATGATCTCGTCCCATACTTTCGCCCTAGCCAAAGCGAGTTTGAACGCCAAGACATCTACGCCGTTTTTCTGGGACATTACTTCAACTGGGATACGGACATGACGCGCCGAGTCGCGCTTGAGCACGGCTTCCAAGTCAACAACTCGGCACGGGTGGGGCTATATGATTACGCAGATATTGACGACGACTTCATCTCATTGCACCACTTCTTGAAGTGGTACAAATTCGGGTTCACGCGCTTATGGGATAATCTCTCGCTAGAGATTCGTAACGGGCGCATCACGCGGGCAGAAGCAATAGAGACCATCACCCAAATCGGCGACCAAACCCCTCACGATGACATCGCCAAATTCTGCGCCTTCACAGGAATCACCGTGGCAGAGTTCTTCGCCATCTGCGAAACCTTCCGTAACCCCAACGTGTGGAGCTACGAGAAGGGCAAGTGGCAAATCAAGGACTTTCTAATCCCTA
>JBMOEO010000112.1:0-10397 GCA_049318945.1 Phototrophicaceae bacterium
GGGGGAGGGCTAGGGTGGGGGAAATTGCTAGGGAGGGGGCGCACTTCGTGGGGGAAACCCGCCCCATGCCAAAGATTGAAATGCCTGCTAAAGTAGTGTTTCATGTGGATGATATAGAGAGACGCTTGTGTCAAACATTCCTAACACCCACCGCGTGAGCGTGTTGATTCCGGTTTACAACAGCGAAGACAGCATCGGGCAATTGGTCGATACCGTCGTGAGTACCCTCCAGCCGTTGGTTCATTTGTGGGAGATCATTCTGGTCAATGATGGTAGCCGTGACCGTAGCCATGAGGTGATCCTCAGCGCGATCGAACGCCACCCCACCCTCATCAAATATGTGCAACTCTTCCGCAACTTTGGTGAGCATAACGCCGTGATGTGTGGACTCAATCACGTCACGGGGGATAGCGTCACCATCATTGATGACGACTTCCAAAACCCCCCAACCGAGATTGTGCGCTTGGTTGCCAAACTGCAAGAAGGGTACGATGTCGTGTATAGCTACTATGATGAAAAGCGTCACTCGTGGTTTCGTAACATCGGGAGCGCGTTCAATGACCGCGTGGCAACCCTCCTACTGAATAAGCCCCCCGATTTGTATCTCTCCAGTTTCAAGACCATTGACCGCGCCCTCGTCAAGATCATCATCCAATACCGCGGTCCCTATCCCTACATTGACGGAATCATCCTGCGTTCCACCCAACGCATTGGCACGCAACTCTGCCAACACGTTGAGCGCACGGTGGGCAAAAGTGGGTATACCTTGCGCAAACTCGTTCGCTTGTGGTTGAACATGTTCACGGGGTTTTCCATCTTGCCCTTGCGCATCACCTCCTATCTTGGCATCCTGATCTCCTTCGTTGCCCTGTTGCTCACCCTGTTGTTCGTCTTAGAACGCATCTTCGCCCCTGT
This sequence comes from Phototrophicaceae bacterium, assembly GCA_049318945.1. GTDB lineage: Bacteria > Chloroflexota > Anaerolineae > Aggregatilineales > Phototrophicaceae > CAIRDJ01. The sequence goes on from JBMOEO010000112.1 coordinate 916, forward strand.
GTTATGGACGGAAAGCAACATCCCGACGGGCTGGGCTTCCACCATCGTGGCGATCACCTTCTTGGCTGGCTTACAACTCATCATGCTGGGCATGATTGGCGAATATCTGGGGCGGTTATTCCTCACGGTCAACGGCACGCCTCAATTTCTCATCCGCACAACTTATGGTATTGACACGGAACTTCCTCATGACACATCAGGTTAATGGAAAGCGCGTATTGATCTTAGGCGGGCTGGGCTTCATCGGCAGCAACCTTGCCATTCGCTTGGTGGAATTGGGCGCGGATGTCACGTTGGTGGATTCGATGTTGCCCCAATATGGTGGAAACCTTGCCAACATTGAACCCATTCAAGGGCGATGCCGTATCAACTATGCCGACATCCGCGACCCCCACACCATGAATTACCTCGTGCAAGGGGTGGACATCATCTACAGCCTAGCCGGACAAACCAGCCATGTTGAAAGCATGACCGACCCCTTCACCGACTTAGACATCAATTGCCGTAGCCAACTCTCGCTTTTAGAAAGTTGCCGTAAGGTGAACCCCACCGTGACGATTGTCTACGGTAGCACGCGCCAACTCTATGGCAGACCGCAATATTTGCCGGTGGATGAGCTTCACCCCATTGTTCCAGTGGACGTGAACGGCATCAACAAGCTGGCGGCGGAAAAATATTTCACCCTCTATTCACAGGTGTATGGGATGAAATGTATCTCTCTCCGCTTGACCAACACCTACGGACCTCGACAACATTTGCGCGGAAACAAACAGGGTTTCGTGGGCATCTTCATCCGTATGGCGATCAGTGGCGAGACGATTAAAATCTTTGGGGATGGGCAACAACGGCGCGACTTCAACTATATTGATGATGTGGTGGAGGCGATGTTGCTTGCCAGTACCACGCCCAACCTCGATGGGCAACTCTTTAACTTGGGCGCACGCCAGCATTACTCCCTATTAGAATTTATCAGCTTGCTACAACGCTATTGTGATTTCACTTATGAGATTGTGCCCTTCCCCCCAGAACACAAGGTCATTGACATTGGGGACTACTACAGTGATTTCACGCGCTTTCATGATGCCACCGCGTGGGAGCCACAAGTCACCCTTGAAGACGGATTAGCTCGCACGGTGGATTATTTCAAAACTCGCACAACGCTTTATTGGGATGCAAAATGATTCAAACATTTGATTACCTCACCCTTTTAGAACCGATTCACGATGAGGTGATGGGGGCAATGGAGCGTGTATTGCGCTCCGGTCGCTTGATCTTAGGAGCAGAAACCGAAGCCTTTGAGGCGGAGTTTGCCGCCTATGTAGGTGCGAAGCACTGTATCGGGGTATCATCCGGCACCACCGCCTTACACCTCACCTTGATGGCGTTGGGCGTGGGGCACGGGGACGAAGTGATTACTGTATCCAATACCTGTGTTCCAACCATTTCCGCCATTGAACTAACGGGGGCAACGCCTGTTTTCGTGGATGTGCGCGACGAAGACTTGATGATGGACGCTGACCAAGTGGAAGCCGCCCTAACCGAGCGCACCAAGTGTATCCTCCCCGTGCATCTGTGGGGGCAAGGGGCAGACATCACGCGCCTGTTAGAGATTGCTGACCGCGCCAACCTTCCCCTCATTGAAGACTGTGCCCAAGCGCAAGGGACGATCCTACACGATAAGCACGCCGGCACGTTTGGCAGAGCAGGGTGCTTCTCATTTTACCCCACCAAGAACTTGGGGGCGTATGGGGATGCTGGGGCAATCATCACCAACGATGATGCCTTAGCGCAAAAACTCAAGCGACAACGCATGTATGGCTACACTCGCGCTAACTATGCCGAAGACATCGGCATGAATGCACGCATTGCCGAATTGCAAGCCGCCGTCCTACGGGTGAAGTTGCGGTATCTGTCGGGGTGGTTGGCGCGTCGCTTACAGATTGCTCAACGCTACGTCGATCAGATTCACGTGGGGGGGATTCGCACGCCGTTTCAACATCCTGACCGCGTACAATCCTACCACCAATTTGTCATCCGCTGTGAACAACGTCAGCGCGTGATCGACACGCTCACCGCGCATGAGATCGCACATGGCATTCACTATCCCACTCCCGTCCATCAAATGCCCCCCTATGCTCGTTTGGCGCGTCAACCCCTCCCCATCACCGAACGCGCCAGCCATGAAATCCTCTCGCTCCCGGTGCATGAGGCACTCACCGATGAAGAGGTTGAGCGCGTGATACAGACGCTGAACAGCTTTGAACTGCAGACAGGGGAATAGCCGATGAGCAACCCGATTGACTTCATCCGTTATCTGTCTGCCAAGCAAACGGTGGATGATCGCGCCCTTAACCGCCACGTGTGGGATGCCCTACAAAACGCCCTCCCTGTGGTGGATAAGTTGCGTGTGGTAGAACTAGGCGCGGGCATCGGCACGATGTTAGAGCGTATGATCGCGCGTGGGCTTTTCAGTGGGGCGGTCGAATATGTGTTAGTGGATGAAAACGCGGAAAACATACAGGAAGCACACACGCGCCTTGCCCCCCTGTTGCTACAGCACCCACACCTTGAGGCAACGTTTATCACGGCAGAGGCGTTCGAGTGGGCAAGCACCCCCCATCAACACGGGCAATATGATCTATTGGTGGCGAATGCGTTTCTTGATTTGGTCAACCTTGCAGAAGCACTCCGTCAATTTTGGGCATTGCTCAAGCCGAACGGGCTGTTCTACTTCACCATTACCTTTGATGGGGTGAGCGCGTTCTTGCCCCCCCATCCAGTCGATCCGCAAATTGAGCGTTGGTATCACGCCGACATGGACGCGCGTCTCCATCGTGGGCAACCCACTGGCGGAAGCCAAGCCGGTCGCGCGTTGCTTCAACACATCCTAGAGAGCGAAGCCACCGTGCTAAGTGCTGGCTCATCGGATTGGTTGGTCTTACCGCAACAGGGGGGATACCCCGCCGATGAAGCGATTTTCCTGCACGCTATTCTTAACACGGTTGAGGGCGCACTCACCAACCATCCTCACCTACAGGCGCACGACTTGGCAGACTGGATGGCGGTACGGCGTGCCCAAGTGGAAGCAGGCACGCTCACCTATCTGGCGCACCAACTTGATCTAGTTGGCGTGCTTCCCTCCACCTTTACACAACCTACAGACGAGGCACATCATGAAATTTGAGACCATCAAAGCGGTTATCTGTGACATGGATGGGGTATTGTGGCGTGGTAAAACGCTACTGAACGGGTTCAAAGCGTTCTTTGAATTGCTCCATGATGCCCAACTTCCATTTGCCTTAGCAACCAACAACAGTTCTAAAACCCCTGAGCAATACGTAGAACTGATTCGCGGTTATGGTGTCGAGTGGTTAACCCCCCAGCACATCATCACCAGTGGGGTGGCAACAGTTGCCATGCTCCAACGTGACCTGCCATTGCACGCCCCTATTCATGTGATGGGGTCATCATCCTTGCAAGCAATGTTTGCTGATGCTGGGTTTGAGCTGGTGAATCACGGGGCGCAGGCGGTTGTCGTGGGGTTGAAGCGTGACTTAACCTATGATGATTTAACCATCGCTTTGCGCTGTGTGCTAGGTGGGGCACGGCTTATCGGCACAAACCATGATGCCACGTTCCCCAGTGAGGATGGACTGATGCCCGGCAACGGAAGCATCGTGGCGACGATTGAACGCGCCAGTGGTCAGACCGCCCATTTTGTGGGCAAGCCTTACGCCCCCATGTATGAAATCGCCCTCGATCGTTTGCAAACCGCCCCGCACGAAACCCTCATGATTGGTGATCGCCTTGATACCGATATTGAGGGGGCACAACGGCACGCCCTCAAGACCGCCTTGGTGCTATCGGGTGTCACCCAACCCGATGACCTCATCACCAGCGATATTCAGCCTGATGTCGCTTACGAACACTTGGGCGCGTTGGTGACAGCGTGGAATTACACGGGTGGAAAGCGCAAGCGATGAGGCCCAGTCGGCGTGCCTTCCTGCAGGGAGTCGCTTCGGCAATGGCAGGTTGGTTTGTACCCGGCTTCCCCAATGGTAGCACTGTCACCCTCCAGCGCGACCTTAACGCTATCATTGGGGAGGCAAACATTGGCATAGATGTAACGCGCCTGCTATGGAAGGGCGCACAACTCTATGAGGTATACCGCATCCAACACAACCCCAGCCAACTATTTCCTAGTGCCAGCTGTTTCAAGGTGTGGCTGACATCCTACTATTACACGTTCGTTCCGCCTGATGCGTGGCAAGATCAAGCGGGCACACCCCTCTATAATGCCATCGTCAACAGCAACAACACCGACACAGGCAAGGTCTTAGCGGAGGTGGGGGAGTTGCAACGATTTGGCAATGCCATCCAGAAATTCAATGATTACCTCACGACGGATTTACTCTTGCAACATGGTATCTACACTTGGGGCTGGGAAGGCAATCCCGTGATGGGGCAGGTGGATGAGCGATTTGCCATGACCGCCGAGCGTAGCGTGATCGTGCGTGGGATTCCCCACCAAGTGGCAAACGTCACCACCGCCGTAGATATGATGCGTGGATATTATCAACTCTTGACCCGCGCCCATCCTGCCGATGGCTCGCTACGCTCGCAGATTGCCAGCCGTGCCTTGCGCTTGCTTTCCATCCCCAGCGATGACTTAGAGTATGCTTCTCCCATTGAGCGCGTGGTGGGGCGTGGGGGCTATATAGGGAAAGATGGCGCGTTGCCACTGGGCAACCTCACCGCCGGCACGGTGTTAAACGATGTGGGTATTGTCGCCGATGAGCGTGGCTTCACGCTTGTGGCGTTTCTGTGTGTGGGCGAAAGCCAGTTCACCGCGCAAAATGCCCTCACGCAAACCCTTGACCGTCTACGCCAATATGAGGATGAAAAAACAATCCAATGGACAACCTAGCTGATCTACGCGAATTGCTTTACCACCTACGCACCACCTTTGATTTGACCACGCCCGAACAATGGGAAACCCGCACCGGCACGCGCGAAAAGGACTGGACGCTCAATCAGGCATTTGCGCATCTGGCATCAGTGGCGAAGATGCTCAACCACTCATTAACCTGCCTGCTACATGACCAACCGTTTGAGGTGGAAGGCATCCACCAACGGGGCGACCTCAAACCGTGGGTCATCGCCCAGCTAGAAAGGCGTGCCCAGCAGAATGGGGTAGCTTCCTATCAAGAATTGCTGACCGAACTAGAGACAACCGTCACCTTGTGCCAGCAACTAACCCGTGACGCAGAAGCCCGTCATGTTGACTTGATGGTCTACAACCGTCCTACCACCTTTGCCGAAAGCGTGCTGTTCCACCTGTCCCATGCTGGGGTGGTACACGCCGCCCAAATCACACGCCCACTCGGCTTGCCCCCGTTGTGGCAGGGCTATTCATCCGCTTTCCGTCACCGTCAGCTGGAACGCTTTTTGCAACACATGAGCGTTGTCTATTGGTATGAGCGCGGAGGGGAACAAACGCGCATCTTGAACATGGTGATTGATGGGGAGGAGGGCGGAGCGTGGCATATCCACACCACCCCCACAACGTCCATCACCAAAGTAGGGGAGCATCCCGACGCTTTCGCCACCTTACACTTTGCAGATACGAATACGCTCTTCGGGTTATTCACCTCACAATTTCAAATCACCACTGCGCTAAGGGAGCGTACTATCCATATCGACGGAGACATGCGCGAAACCCTCGCCCATCTGCAATGCTTCAACCCAACCTAAGCGCATGCCTGCCCACGCCTGCCAGACACTACGGCAGGCGGATGGGCTTGAATACCGACATGGCTAGGTGGAACAACCTACCCACACCTAACTTATCCCAGCAGTTCCTTGATCGCGTAGTTGATGCTCACGGTGGCGTGGTCTGGCTCTTTGAACGGGTAGCCTTCTATATATTGGGGGGGGAGGGCGGTTGCGCCTTCCACCAACACCACCGCCAGAATGAACTGTTGCGGGCTATTCAGCGCACACAACACCTCATTGTAGGTCAGGCTCACCGTAGTGGCATCTGCCCGCCGTCCCTTCACCTCGATGAAGCGTAGGTGTCTGCTTTGCCCATCCTTGCTTTCGATGTCATAACCTAAGTTGTGCTGGCTCACATCAATCGGCTCATGCCCCCGTCGCCGTTCTTCATCCATCACCGCCTGCATGGCAAGCTGTTCAATCACGCGCTTGTCGTGTTGTTCCGCCGTCATCTCTGGCATCAGCAAACCCAGCGGGAGAATCAACGCGCCGCCCACCACCAACGGCGGGGTAGGAGAAATCTGTCGCTGATATGCGATCTGCTCTCGCCGTTGTCGCAAGCGTTCTGCTAGTTTTTCGGCACGTCTTTTTGCCTGTTGCTTGCTTTGTGAGGCGTTGGGCTTGCCTTGTTCTTCTTCGTCAGCAAAATCCTGCGCCCGTATGTCCCAATAGGTGATCTCTTTATGAAGGCGTTCGATCACCGCCGCTTCTGTTTTATCGAGCAACTCCAACCGACGCGCCTGCACGCGCTTTAGGTGGGGCTGGATCAAATGCGTGATGGTGTATTCAGTGGCACGCTGTTCCCATCCCAGGCTACTGGTTCGGCTTTGGGATAGCACCTTGTCAACGGGTTCCTGTTTTAGCTCATCGGCGGTGGCGGCGCGATAGTCCAGATACGGCGCACCACCACCCGATCGCACGGTGCCATCTTGCATGATCTCCACGAAATGCACCTCACGGGAGATGGCTCGCTGTTCTTGTGCACGGGTAGGAAGCGCGTCTTGAATCGCCCCTTCCAAATAGAACAACGCGCGAACTTGTGTGCCCATGTCCCCCTCATCCACGAAAACGCCCCCATGCTTGAGGGTATCGCGCTGGCGATCGAGCAACAGCCTCAGCGTAGCATCCAACAACGGATGCCCCGGACACACGAACACAGCCGGCGGTTTGTCCCCATGTTGGATCAATTCCTTATCAAAGCACACGCGCTCATAGCGTTCGCTCACCACCCCTAAGCCTCGATCCTTGGCATAATCGCGGATGTCGGCTGGCACATGGGTAATCTTGTAGCGTCCGCTTTCATGCTCACGGATGCTCCCTCGCAGTTCTGTAAAAGCACGGACGAAGAACGCCTTGATGTAAAAGGGTTGTAAGCGGCTGGCGGATGCACGCTCCATCTCTGCACGAAGTTCCAAGATGCGGCTCACATCCATGCTACCCGTCAGGAGCGATTGCTGTTCAAGCAGGTTTCGCACGCGCTGGCGGTCGGTCAGGTTATCCAGACTGGTGAAGAGCTTTTCTCGGATGGCGGGTTGGTCGCCATAGCGCACCGCTTCCATCAACAACTCACGCAAGGGCTTATCCGTAAACAGGCTTCCCAACACATCAAAGACTTGCCCGTCTAGGGCGTTTCGCTCGGTTTGTAGCTTGCTCAACAGCCGTTGATACACCTCGCCCTCGCGCGTTTCCACTGCGACCAAGTTCCACAAGTGGCACACCTCCATTTGCCCAATCCGATGAATACGCCCAAAGCGTTGTTCAAGTCGGTTGGGGTTCCACGGCAAATCATAGTTCACCATCAGGTGCGCCCGTTGCAAATTGATGCCTTCCCCCGCCGCATCAGTGGCAAGCAAGATACGAGTTTCAGGATCATTGCGAAAGTCCTCCTCCGCTTTACGACGCGCTTCTCGGTTTAGCCCACCGTGAATGACCACGATCTTTTCCGCCTGACCAAACAGCAAGGTGAGGCGGTCTTTGAGATACTCCAGCGTATCGCGGTACTCGGTGAAGATCACCAACTTGCGCGAGGTATGATCGAATAGCTTTAGCTCCTCCGTGTCGGATAACAGCTGTCTTAACTCATTCCACTTGCGATCATTCCCATTGCGTTTGACCTGCAACGCTTGCGCCTCCAACTGGCGCAACAGCTTGATCTCTGCTTCCAACTCCTCGATCGTGCGGGCGGCGGTTGCGCCATCCATCACCTTTTCTTCTAGCTGTTCCTCTTCGTCGGCGGGCAAATCATCCCAATCCTCACCAAGAATCTTCTCCTCCCTTTCCGTCACCAAAAACCGCTGGCGCGACTGTTGCATCTGCTTGAGGCGTTTTTCGAGGCGTTCATGCCGACGCTTCAATGACTGATAGATGGCGTGTGAAGAGGACGCTAGGCGACGTTGCAAAATGGTGAGGGCAAAGCCCACCGTCCCCTTGCGCCCATCAGGCTCAAGCTCATCGGCGCGGTTGAACTCATTGCGAACGTATTCGGTCACGCTCTCATACAGCGCATTTTCTTCTGCAGAAAGGCTATAGTTGACCGTATAGGCGCGTCGTTCAGGAAAGAGGGGCTTGCCGTCAAAGCGCAGTAACTTCTCTTTGACCATGCGACGCATCAAGTCGGACGCATCCACCCGATGCACCCCATTGCGGAATTTCCCCTCAAAGCGATCAGCATCCAACAATGCCAAAAACAGTTGGAAGTTCTCCTCATATCCGTTGTGTGGGGTGGCGGTCATCAGCAACAAATGGCGCGTCACCTCCCCAAAGACCTTTGCCAGTTTATAGCGTTTGGTCTCTTTGATCTCTCCGCCAGCAAACGAAGCGGACATCTTGTGCGCCTCATCACAGATGATGAGGTCCCAATCGCTTTGCTTCAGCTTGTTTTGTAACGCTTCATCGCGGCTACGAGCCACCATATCCAAGCGAACGATGAGCAGATCACGCTCATTGAAGGGATTCCCCGTGTGCGATGCCTCCACCATGTCGGGCGTGAGGATGTCAAAGTCAAGCTGAAACTTCTTTTTTAGCTCATCTTGCCACTGCTCGGTCAGGCTTCCGGGCGCACACACCAAGCACCGCTTCACATCTCCACGAAGCATCAACTCGCGTATGAGCAAGCCCGCCATGACGGTTTTCCCTGCACCCGGATCATCCGCCAGCAAGAAGCGCAAGGGTTGGCGTGTGAGCATTTCGTCGTATACGGCAATGATTTGATGGGGGAGCGGCTCAACTTGGGAAGTATGCACCGCCAGCATGGGATCAAACAAATGCGCCAGTTGAATGCGATACGCTTCTGAAACCAGTTTGTAGGTGTCGCCGTCCACATCAAACGCCCAGCGTGCTTCTGGCACAAACAGCGTCAACCGCGCTTCGTCCTCGCGGTAGAGGATCATTTCACCTAAGCCTTGCGCGTGCCGATAGACCACCGTCACGGCGTTTTCTCCGCTCCATTGCACGCTAATTAGGGTGACAGCTTGGGCGGGCATTAGCCCATTCACAATCATATTGGGTTGCAGGTCTTCTAGCCTCATGGTTGCTCCTCATACACACTCGCCTAATTAGTATACTATGCTAATCCTTAGCAGACAACATCCCCCACCCTAGTATGTTTCCCCCACCCTAGCCCTCCCCCACTGCGCTTCGCTTGTGAGGGAGGGAACTTTCCACTAACCCACGACGCATCTTTTCGCCCCCCTCTCCTGCAAGCAACG
>JBMOEO010000113.1:0-10284 GCA_049318945.1 Phototrophicaceae bacterium
GATGGCGTGTTGCGCTAAATCATGTAAGTGGATGGGCACACCATATTGAATAGGAATGCGTTCTATACTTCCCCAATCCGTTCTACGCCAAAGTTGGGTGAGGTGTGTATGACCAAAGCCAACCAACTTGGGCTTAGGAGACAAATGGCGGTACATGGCATCGAGCATCACAATAGCATTGTGCTCATCACTAATCCGAAGGTGTTCGGTAGCATGTTCATCCAAGTGACCTTCATCATCAAAGGCATAAGCCGCATGCGCTAGGTAAACACCAGGGTAAGGTTGTGAATGGGTTGGATGTTCCTTAACCCAGATCATGTCGCCTTGCCGATGTTGAAGTAGATGACGGTTGAAAGTATCCATATGAACAGTACCAGCAGGGACTACAGTCATGGTTTGTGTGCTAGACACACCCTCTTGATATGCTTCTGGATCAGTGACAAAAGTATCATGGTTGCCCTTAAGCCATGCTTGTTGGTCGTATATATTTTGTAGTTTCTTTAGTTTTGCCAACAATCGAAGTGTCTCTTTAGGATCAACCCCGCGACCAATCATGTCTCCTAACATCCATACACGTTCTACCCCACGCACGATGAAATCGTTGATGACTGCCTTCAATGCTACACTGTTAGAGTGTGTATCTGAAATGACCGCTATCTTGCTCACCCTACTTTACTCCCTTGAACATAAGTTGGATTTGATTTGAGAGTTTCTAATTTAGGATTGCGTTTACTCGTGTTGCTTTCAATGGTGCGCAGTTGTAAGTTAGCAGTCTCCATAGAACCGCGAATAACTTGAGTGTTGCGTGCAAAAAAGGGTTTATCCAATTCCGCCTGAACAGATCGAAGGGTGTCATAAAAGGTTCTTTCCGCCTCAACAACCTTGTCTTCGCCACGATTAAGTTTTATCAACAACTCAGTAGCTTCGCGCAATTGCCCCTCTACAACCTTAGCGCGATGAGTTTCCATCCATTTCAAGAGTTGCTCCCCACGTTGACTACCCGCTTTGGTTCGTGCAGTATTATAGCTATCAGTAAATAACCCTTGATCTAGTGCCATAGGAATCTTTCTCGATAATCGCTCTTGTGCCACAGACAATGGCATACCCTCTAAGGGATAATCTGGCATACCACTTTGCGCCCCATGAACCCACAACCGCGCTTCCTCAAAATTCCCAACGGCTCTAACATTTTCAACTTCCTCTTTAACCTTGTTCCAATCAATAACACTAAGAATCGGTAAAAGGTCATCCGCCATGTTGACAGTATCATCCATCTTGATGGGTGCGCCAAACATGCCTGCCCATTCAGCAAGACGATTAAAAGCGTTGGAACGTTCTTGGATGAATGTTTTGATTTTCTCCCATCCTTCTATAGATTGGTTACGCCAGACATCCTGAACACGCAAACTATCGGCGAGAGATTGTCTTTCAAAGAAATCATCATCAACATTACGCAAGGCGATCATTGCTTCTTCAAAGTGTTCAATGGCACATGCTTCTTGAATTTTCTTGAGAGCATTAACCAGCACACTCAAGCGAGTGTTGAGCGCACCACGATCATCACGCAACTTTTGCACTAAAGGATGGTTGGACAATGTTCCTCCAGAATTGGTGAAACCAACTATTCTTTGTTGGAACGTTGCCCAATAAGCATCAAATTCGGTTTGGTAATTTTTCCAACCATCTTTGCCATCGTCGGTTAACTCATAACCTTGTAAGAAACCGGCATATTCCCCTGTGGCAACTTCAAATAAACGTAGGTTACGCAACATCGGTTCGAGTTCTTGATTCAACAACTGATATGCTTTGTCCTTAAGGCTACGGGCATCGCCAACCAGTTGGTGTTGCATCTCGCTAAAGTTAGTTGCCAGTTCAACAATTAAGTTGAGTGCTACTCTGCGACTTTCTAACTTATCTAATTGTTCGTGCAATAAATCCAGAGGTGCCAGATGCGCACTTTGTGCATCACCAAAAATATCCTGACCAATATCCTGAAGAGCACGTCCTTGTTCCTCCCCAATTTGGCGAAGCATATACCATAAGCGATTACCTACTGGATCATTGGGGTCTAAGGTTAGAAGTTTGGCATAATCAGTGAGTGTATTCACGCCACTTCGCTCGGTAGCAGGTGTAGCTTCAATTTTGCTGTACAGGCTGGTTCGTACTGCATCAAAACGCTCTCTGCCCCATGCTTCCACAGTGGGTAACATGGGTGCATAGGGGATAAAGATGCTACTCCAATCAAGGGTGGCTTTACGAAACTGTCTAAACTCTGAATCAATCTGCACATATCGCTCAAAATCATTGAGCAATCCACCAATTTGTGGCAATGAATTGGCAAGGTTAACCCAATTATTGACTTCTAATACAAGTGGATCCGTAGCGGTAAGGTTGAGCTTAAACTGCCCCAAAGCCCTTTGCATCGCCACACCAACGGTCTTCGCCTTATCGAAAACCCCCTGACGCATTTGTTTATCTATGCGCAACCCACGCTCAACATACATCGGCAACAAGCGTCGCCCTAATTCCATCTTCTCTTGTGGCTTTTGTTCGCCATCAAATAACCGCTGAACTTGGTTAATCTGATCGATTAAGTCACGCTCCCATGTAGCGAAGGACTCCGTATCTTGAGGGTCAATTTGGGTGACACGCTCAAGCAAATCACGAATAGCACGGTTAGCGACTTCATGTTGTAAGCGCGTGATTTGTACCTTGATGTAATTGATCTCTTCGACTTTTACGCGATTTTGTAGATTCTCCCAAGTGCTAATCGCCCCAGCTAAATCGTCAGTCTGTTCTAAACGTCTAGCAGTCTCCGCAGAGCGATAGACTTGGGTGCGAGTTCTTTCACGATCGGCTGCAGTGTAGTCCAACTCTTCATACTCAGCTAATTTTTCATCCAAAAGATCCAAATCCAGGGAATTGTTAATAGCAATTTGGCGGAAGAAAGTGCGTAATGAATTGCGCCAAGCCTCCTCTGCGCGTTGCAATAGGTTGCGTTGGCGAGTACGATCAGCACTAGAAGGAAAATCAACCAGAGGCTTCAACATTTTCACCGCCTGTTGAGGCTCAGTGGGGATGAGGATTTCTGCTTGCTCTAGTACGTCTTTGACACTTACACTATGTTCCGATTCCTCACGCAGTTGCTCAAGTTTATTCTGTACTCGGCGACGCACCTCCACCTCTAATTGTGCGTTACGAGATGTCTGCTCTAATTTGGCGATGACTTTTTCGTAACCATCTTGGGGCACAAGGTCAGTCGCTTGCAAAACCAACAAGTGGGCTTCTAGGTTGATGGAAAGTATCTCAAATTCATCACTATGGGTTGGACTGGACTCTATATTGCGTTTAGCGGCAGTTAAAGCATTGTTGACAGCACGGAGGCTATTGCTTTGCAAACTAGATGCTAAACGTTCTAGCTCTTCGTTGGCATTGGCACGCCCCCCGACCAACGTCTTGACACGTTCATAGTTAGAATTGGCTTTTAGAATCGTAGGCTTTGTGGAACGTTCTAATTCGTCAAAGTCTTGTTTGGCTTTAGCAGGATTATCTAATGAAGCCATCTCAATGAGTCGTAATTTCCCCTCAAACGAATCAATCGCTTGGCGTAAGGTAATCGCCTCTTGGCGGAACGTCTCGATACGTTGTAGCCGTCCTGATAGGATGAACCCGATTTTGTCCAGTTCACCATATTGTTCTATCAGAGTATTAGCTTTTGTTTGGACTTGCTCGGTATCTAACTCTTTCAAAGCCGTATCTAGCGTTCGGATTTCTTGGTCAAGCGTATTGTCTAGGGTCGTTTGAATCTGCCCACGCGCTTCTATCACCGCTTGAGAACGGCTTGCCCCCGCATAAATGGAGAGGGCTTTCTTGTAGGTTTCTACCCCAGCAAGTGGGTCATGCTGGGCAACTTGGCTGGCTTGTTCTGCTGTCTGTTCCGCCTGCCCAAGCTGATCCACGCCGGCTTGAATCGCTTGGCGAAGTTGAGACAGTTGCCCCACAATATCGGGAAGCAACAGGTTGGCAACTTGTTGCTCTAGGAATTGGAACTTATTCCATTCTGCCAAAGTTGCTTGCGCAGAACGTGGATTTTGCTTAGCCAGTTCATCGCGTGCTTCACCGATGTAGCTGATGATTTTCTCACGTGCAAGTTGCCGTGCCTGTTGTTCTACTTCCAGACGCGCTTCTGCACGTGAACGTCGCCCAAGTGGTTGCCCTGCCAAGTTATACACCATAGGCATATCATCATCAGCTAGGCTACCAAGATACTCTAGCGTTTCCATGATCTTTTCGATGTTCGCGCCGGAGAGCATCTTTTCCGCTTCTTTACCGAGGTTGGCGCGTTTCTTGCTAGATTCTTCTAGCAATTGTTGTAAGCGTGCGTGATTGGGATAGGTACTTGCCCCTTCGCGTGCCGCTTCGTAAGCGCGAGTATACAGATCAACCAATGCTCTAGCACCTATGTTGCGGTCGTTACGCATCAGGTTATCCGCTTCATCCCAGTAGTCCTTAACCACCTGATGAACAGAATGATATTGTCGCTCTTCTTCTAAGCGACGCTTACGGTTGGTTACTAAGGTGCGATTGGTTGCTAAGCGATCATCGTCGGCATCTGCGCTTGCCCAGCTCTCCAAGATTTCATCGGCTTGATCGACATCAAACGCCACTTGTGGACTCAACACCTGCGTCATCTGTTGCGCTAAAACATCGGTCTTGGCTTTAGCCGCTTTGCGAATCGTTTGCCCAACCTGCTTGAAGTCACGGGGGAATGCTTCATCGCTCTGCGACAATTCTCGCCAAATCTCATGCACTTCTTGGTTATCTTTAGCACTTGATAGCTCACGCCAAATCCGTTGGCTTTCATGATAGTTCCCCTCATGATACGCCTCGACCATCACCGTCAAACGAAGCTCTATAGTATTCTTGTCAGCCATTCCCTATCTTCCCGTATTCTCTTTTTAACTAACCCAAGCAAGTTTTATTAGACTATTCAAACCGTATCGACAATAATAACTAACTCAAATGTAAAAGTAAAGCAATAGTAGGGCATTTGAGTTAGTACAATGAGTAATTCATTGCGCTCTAAATCTTGAACAAAGCGTTAAGACGTGCCCAGCACCATAGTGTAGTAGTATGCCCCGTTGGTGTCGGTTGAAAAGGCAATGCCAATTTCCTCAAAGTCGGGATTCATCATGTTTTTCTGGTGGGGAGGGCTAGACCACCACCCTAAGAAGGCATCTCCTGCATCTTGAGCGTGTTGCAATAGCACATTTTCGCCGATGATACGCCAGCTGTAACCCGCACGACTCACGCGATCCGCTACCTGCGACCCGTCGCTTCCATCGTGGCTTAACAGTTGTTGAGTTGCTTGATCCTGACTATGAAGCAAAGCTGCACGAGTGAGGATTGGGTTAATGCGTAATGGATTTAACCCCTGTGCGGCACGTGCATCATTAACCAATGTAACTATTTGCTCTTCTTCCCCCAGTGTGGTGGGATCAATTGATACACCAGGGAGGGTACGGACTGTTGGGACGGGCGTTGTTTTGAGGGTTGGCGTTGTGGCAGATGAAGATGCAATCGGCAAATCATCGAAGCCCCCCCCACGACCAAACACAAACCACCCCGCCCCAAAACCAAAAGCGAAACTCATCAATGATGCCACTAGCAATACCACAACGAAGCCTACTGTGGGTGCTTTAGGCGATGTGGGAGGGGGCGTGGGGGAAGAGAAAGTACCCCAATCGTTGTAACTCATTTTTATCATGTCCTAATTCGTCAAGAAGCCAATGCCAGGATATTATCACAATTTTATTGGGCATGTGGACAAATATAGGTTAAGTTAGAAAAGCGTTATGGGGTATACAAAAACGTTGAGGCGTTAAGTGTGTGGTGGATCATTCTATGAGGGGGGGATGCTTGGGCGCATATCCCCCTCATTTTAGTAGTATATGATGTTAGCGGTCTTCAAAGCCGTGCTCGTCAAATTTGAGCGTGTTGCCATTCTCGCTGACCGTGCGGATGGTGTGGTCGTCAAAGCCGTCGGGGTGGGTGGCGTGAATTTCTAGCGTGATTTCCACCTTTGCCCCCTTCAAGCTGGTCAAGTGTTGAATCACCGCCGACACCACATCTTGCAGTTCCAGCAGGGGACGCTCGGGTTTGATCTTGACTGAGCCATGATAGCGCGTTTTGCGCATGGGGCGCGGAGCAACAGGGGCACGCCCCACTGTGCTATTGATGGCGGGGGAAGGATTCACGAATGCTGTCTCACTAGGAGCAGACGGGGCAGATGGCGGGGTTCGTTGTGCAATCGCCTCACGGGAAACGTCTGGGCGCACGATCACCGCCTGACCGTCAAATTCTACGGTGGTGGGCTTGCCCCACACGATCCCCACATATTCGTTATCAACCAGCTTGGAGGCATAGCCAAACGGCGCATCGGCGGACTTGCCCACCCCACGCTCAAGCGCAGACTTCAACACTTCTTTATTCAACAGGCGGGGCAAATAACAATAGTGCGTCAAGTTGTCCCAGAGTTTGGTGGTGGTGATATGCGCTTCGTTCCCCCACAAGTATTGCCCTAATCCAGCCACCATCATTTCAGGGTCCCACTCGGTGATGAGGGCTTCTAGCGATTGGAGCTTTTGGTAAGCACGCTTGTAAAATGTGTCGTTGCTCCCTTTGATGCGCTCGCGCTTGTAATCCAGTTCCTTAGAGGGCGGGTTAGGTTGCGTGGGATAGATCAACCAAGTATAACATTCTTGCATGCGCGTTAACACCAGCTCATCCGCCTTCTTCAGGTTGGTGGCGATTTGCTTGGTCTGCTGCATATCGAGGTTGAGCATCTCTTTGTCGGCATCAATGGACTTCCATGCCAGATAGTCGCGTAGTGCAACAAACCATTGTTGCACATCTTGGGTATCCGCAGCAATGAAGACCAGCATATTCTTGCGTTGGCGCAGGTGTTGCCCACGTGTTTCAACAAACTTCTTTGCCATTTGTATGGCAGGAGTATCTAACACAGATTTGTTGTCGTGGGTGCATGTGGGTGCAAGGGCGATGACTCTTAAGCGATCATCATCGGGCACATCAGCGGATTCCTCTGGGGCAACATGATAAGCAGAAAAGCCCGTCCCCATAACCTTGCGCAAGCGTTCTTTCGCCTCTTGATCGAGCGCGTCTTGATGGATACTTTCGGCGCGTTCTTTTGCCAAGCGGTTGACGGTGGGGCGCGTGTCATACCAATAGCGCGTGGTGTCATTATAGAGATAAGTGAGCTTGTCGGTCATGCGTCGTAGGGCATCGTTATAGATTGCCACCGGCTGACCGGGTTGTACGGTTGCTAAGTGTAGATGTTTTTCATCTAGCCCGCGAGTTCCTTGCGTCGCCACGGAAGGCGCACTCCCTATGAAGATGGCACGCGCCACACGACGGCTGGCTTGGTATGGTTTCAAGGTGCTAAAATCACGCTCAAGCTCATAGGGTTTGGATTTGTCCCCGTCAATATCGGTTTCCACGATTGCCGTCCAGTTTTGCTCAGTTGGAAGGTAGCGCAGGATTTCATCGCGCACCAAGTCTTTCCATAGCGGAATGGTGGAGGGCATAATCATGAGCGAAGGATCATCGTCTAGCCATAGTTGATGGATCACGTTTGCCATCAGGCGCAACACCCCGCGCGTGCGTTGGAAGTTTTCTAGCGTTGACCAGTCTTGATAGAGGCGATCGAACAGTTCGGGGTGGATGGGATAGGCGGAGAGCATGCGCTGTCTATAGGTGGATTCCGTCACCCCTCTTGGATAGTCACCATCGTTTTTGCGATACATCTCTTGAAAGGCGTTGACGGTGGCATCACGTGCGGCAGAGTCTGTCACCGTGTTAAACAGACGACGGCGAACAATCTCAAAACTCTCTTCAGAGGTGACGGGCTTCCAGATGGATTCGACACGCCCGATGGTGTTGGACAAGATGCGCAGGGTTTCTTGCCCCCCTACCCCGCCCACTTCAATTTCACTCTTGGGGATAGACACCAACAGCAGGGCATTGCTTGACCGCTTGACCGCCTCGGTGAGGGACTGGACGAAGGTCAAGACCGAATCAAACGTGCCTACTGGTAGGCGGTCGGGGATGCCATATAGGTTACGGGCGAACGCCACCAACTCATCCATGATGATGAGCGCGGGACCGAATTGTTCCAAGAGGTTGAGCAGGGTATCGGCACCCGGGCTAACCGCAGTGAGATCTGCCTGCTCGACGAGTCGATAGCCTTCTATGCCCCCCAGCTGATAGGCGATTTCCCCCCATAGGGTGTGCGTGGTGCAATCGGCATACTGTCGGGGTTTGCTGGACTCAAACGCCGTCCCCACGATCACAGCGCGACGGGCATGCAAACGATCTTCTACCTCGCCTATGCTGGACAACAGTTCTTCTAAACCGTGAATATCGCGCAAGCCAACCCCGCCCCCACACAGGTGATACATCGCCAGCATGCTGTGGGTTTTGCCCCCGCCAAAGCTGGTTTGCAGTTGTACCACAGGGTCTCCGCCTTGTGCGGTCAGGCGTTTGATGCCATTGAGGAGCAGGTCTTTTAAGCCTGTAGTGAGGTAGGTACGGCGGAAAAATTCGATGGGGTCGCCATATTCAATGGATGCCTTTCCGTTAACCACCTGCGCCAAGTCGGCGGCAAATTCGGCATTGATGTAGTTGCCCCGCGCCACGTCGGGATGGGGTTCTACCACAAACCGCCACGAGTTCAGACCGATGGTGGTAGTAATCGGCGCGTCTTCTATGGAAGCGGTGCGTTTGGTAGATTGGTTTGCCTCGCTTTCATAGCGCAAGCGCAACAACACATTGGCGATGTCGTGTGTGGTTTGGGCATGACTGGGCGAGCCGATCGCCTCTAACAGACGGGTGGCAGTATCCGCCACACGATAGGCATCGGCATTGATAAAGCTCCCTTGCTGATGCGCCCACTTGTTCCGCGCCTCTTTTAGTTCACTCACATAGTTGCGCTCGGTCTGCCCCAGTTTATCGCCAAAGGCTTCCTTCCAGTTCAGTTGCATCAGATTGAAGCAGGCTTGGGAATCCAGCTTTTCTAAGGCGGTTGCCTCATCAGGGAAGCCAACGCCACGCCCCACACTGTTGTTAGAATAGAGCGTCAGTTCCATTTCTTGTAGGTATTTGTCTCGATAACGCGCCTTGTATTGGCGTATGACATAGGGTGCTAAGCCTGCTTGGAGGGCATCCAACACCTCGCCCACCCGTTCACGATTGCTCTTGGTCATGGTTGATTCTCCTTTGCTACAGCGAATAAGATTTATTACCTACCCCCATCCCCCGACCCCTTCCCCCAGCTATGCTAACGCTTGCGAGGGAAGGGGAGCAAAGATTCCCTCCCTCATTTTGGGGGAGGGCTAGGGTGGGGGAAAAGTGCTTGCCAGGGCACATGCCCTAGCCCATTCATGCCCAAACAAGATCACCACTCGCGTTGTATTCCATACGCATCAAATGCCCCATCCTGACCAATGATCGGCATCCCTTCATACATGGCTTGTGCAATGAGCAAGCGATCAAACGGATCACGATGATGAAAGGGTAAAGTCACCACAAGCCCTGTATGTTCTGGTTCGATGGCTAGGACGAGAAGGCGGTTGAGCGTAACTTGCTGATTGATAAAGCGAATGAATGGGGACGGCACACTCAGTTTGCCTAAACTGATTTTAATCGCCATTTCCCAAATGCTTGCCACGCTAAGGAAAATGCTGTGATCGGGTGATTCAATCAAAGCCTTAGCATGCCTACTCAATAGCGAATCGTCATTGACAAACCAAAGAAATGTATGGGTATCGATCAAGTAGTTCATACGCCATAGTCGTGAAAATCAACTAGGGGGGCATCAAAATCATCCGCAAGTTTAATTAGCCCACGCGCACTGCCTGCTTGACGTGGCTCTTTCATAGATGGGATTGGGACAAGTTGAACCAGCGCGTGGCTGTCACCCTGAATGAGAATCTGCTGTCCTTGCATCGCTTTTTGAATCAGGTCTTGTAGGTGGGTTTGAGCATCTTGTAGCGAATATTGTTCCATGTGAAACTCTCTCATCTAGCTTCCCTGTATTATAAGACCATTTCCCCCCATCCTCCAAGCCATTACCACACGAAACGCGCCCACCATCCCCCAGCTACGCTAACGCTTGCGAGGGAAAACCGCCCCCACCCCCGACCCCTCCCCCACTGCGCTTCGCTTGTGAGAGAGGGGAGCAAAGATTGCGTCGCGGTGTGCGTGCAA
>JBMOEO010000114.1:0-10256 GCA_049318945.1 Phototrophicaceae bacterium
TTTTCCCCGACTTCTCGTCTAATCTATATTTTGATTGTAGTAAATGCTATATATAGTGAATTAGTATCACCTTATCTAAGGCAGGTTATATGTTCTCGACATCGTGGTTAGGTTCAGGATATGCGTTTCTGGCTTCGTTCGCATGGGGATCATCCGACTTCTTGGGTGGGCTTGGGGCACAGCGTAGTAACGTGTATTCCGTCGCGCTCTTCTCACAGATGAGCGGATTGGGCTTCTTGGCATTGCTGACACTGGTGACAGGCGAAAGCACTCCCCCACTAGGCAATCTTATCTGGGCAACGGGGGGTGGGATGGTTGGCATGGTTGGTCTGCTCACCCTGTATCATGGCTTGGGGCGGGGCAAGATGGGGGTGGTTGCGCCCATCTCTGGGATTGTGGGGGCAATGTTGGGGGTGATCGCCAGTGTGTTCCTTGACGGCTCCCCCAGTTGGTTTCAAGTGGGAGGGTTTGGGTTGGGACTTTTAGGCGTGTACTTGGTTTCACAAACCACCTCTGACGGGCAACCCTTTCGTCTGTACGACATTCTATGGGGAGTCATCGCTGGCTTATGCTTGGGAGTCTTTGCCATTTCGCTAGATCGCATTGCCGATGAAGGGTTGTTCTTCCCGCTGATGGTTTCGCGCGGGGCATCGTTGCTGACGATGCTCATCATTTTGGGTTGGGTGCGTTCAACGCCGTCCCCCTCCTCGCAAAATGCCAGCGTCTATGGTTTGTTCATGGGCATTGGAGACACGCTAGGCAACATGTTCTATACCCTCTCGGCAGAGGTTGGCTCGCTCGCCATCACCTCCACAATGGGGGCACTCTACCCCGCCTTCACCATTTTGTGGGCACGCCTACTGCTCCATCAACGCTTCAACCGCGTTCAATGGGTAGGCATTGCCCTTACGCTTATGGCGATCGTTCTGCTCAATCGTTGAGGCTATTTGCCCAACGCCACCAATTGATAGCCTGCACCTTGCCAGTGCATCACGCCACCCAAGTCTAGCAAGTTTTCATAGCCTGCTGCCTTGAGCGTGCTGGCGGCGGTACGGCTACGGTTGCCAGAGCGACAATAAACTACAATGGTTTGATCTTTGGGCAACTCGCTCAAACGGCTTTGCAACTGCCCTAGCGGAATATGAACCGCGCCGGGAATCACCCCTTGCGCCACTTCACTACCCTCACGCACGTCCACCAAAATATGGGGGGCACTTTGTACTTGTGCTGTGTATTGTTCAGGGCTGATGCGCGGTGCGTCCGCACTGGGAATCACGCTTCCACCGCTTGAGCCAGTGTTACGGCTCATCACCCAAATCACCACAATCACCAAAGCCACTGCCCCAAAAATTGCAACACGCATGTTATGTTCACTCCTGATTGATTGAATGGTTGCATTGTAGCTTGTTATGCAACTTCTGACCCCTACCTAATTGATTACACACCTTATCACTTAAACTTATGATAGGAACAAATCGTTTGCTATTGTCGCAAAGTTTGCTAGTCTGAATAAAACCCAAAAAAGGAGCAGATGATGACAAAGTACATTTTAGTCAGTGGTGCCTCAAAAGGCATCGGTCGCGCAATCGTCTTACACCTCACCCAAGCCGGCTTTCATGTGTTTGCAGGTGTGCGTAAGCAAGAGGATGGGCACGCATTACAAGCAGAAGCGGGGGAACGTTGCACCCCCGTGATATTGGATGTCACCCGTGCCGAGCAGATCGAAGCGGTACGCGCCCTCATCACCGCCCAAGTTGGACAAGCTGGGCTGTTTGGCTTGGTCAACAACGCGGGTATCGCGGTGGGCGCACCGATGGAATTTTTGCCGATGGAGGATTTACGCTGGCAATTTGATGTGAACTTCTTTGGGCAAGTAGCGGTGACGCAAGCGTTTGTGGAGTTGTTGCGGCTGGGCAAGGGACGCATCATCAACATCAGTTCAATCGGCGGGCGTGTTACCGCCCCAATCTTGGGCGCGTACTCCGCTTCTAAGTTTGCCCTAGAAGCCATCACCACCGCCTTTCGTTTGGAGTTATCACCGTGGGGCATTGATGCCATCGCCATTGAGCCGGGTCGCATCAAAACCCCCATCTGGGACAGTGGCGCAAGCATTGCCGACGGCATCCTTGCCAAGCTCCCCCCACGCGCTCAAGAGCTATACGGGCGATTCATGGAAGCTGGCATGCGTGACTTTGCAACCGCACGCGACGCAGGCGCAGACCCGCTCATTGTGGCGCAAATTGTCCATAAAGCACTCACCATAAAAAATCCACGCACGCGCTATCTGGTCGGCAGAGATGCCAAGTTTGTTGGGCATGTCCTGCTCCGCATTCCAGACCGCATACGAGAAAGATTCATCAAATTAGTCTAATGAAGTTTATCCCACGCATCCCACTCATCATCGTGTTAGACAATGTACGGTCTGCTTATAACGTCGGATCAATCTTGCGGACGGCGGATTGCGCATGGATTGAACAGGTTATCACCTGTGGCTATACCCCACCCGCCCACCACCCCAAAGTGAAAAAGACTTCGCTAGGCGCAGAACGCATCATGCAAAGCCAGCACTACCCCACCCTAGATGAAGCCATCCATACCCTGCGCATGATCGAGGGGCTACAGATTTACAGTATGGAACTCACCCCACAAGCAGAATCGGTGTGGTCGTTTACGAGGGAGCGCATCACCCAGCATACCGCGCTCATCTTTGGAAACGAAGTGGACGGGGTGCAACTGCCTATCACCCGTGAACACAATATCCCTGAAGTGAAGCTCCCCCAATTTGGAACGAAGCGTTCGCTCAACGTCGCCACCGCCGCCTCAATCGCCATCTACCATTGGCGGTATCAGGCGATGGAAGCGGACGCAGGCTAATCAGCAAGGGTGAAAGTCAGCACAGGAACGGTATCCGCCCCCTCACGGGTTAGCTGGCGTTGTAGGGTGGTGGCATCATACATCCCCAAGACCAGTTGATATGTCCCGTTTGGTAGATCAGTGGGAAGTGTAAAGGTGAGCGGTTGCACGATCATTTCCGTCGCTTGCCAAAAGCGCACAGGATACGATGTACACAGGGGCGCGTCGGTCTGGGCATATAACCGCCCCCCTTCCGCAGGGGTTGGATCGCCATAGAGATGCAAGAACAGCGTTTGTGTGTGATCGGGTGCGAGATTGGCTTGCGCAACCGCTTGTAAGGAAAGCGTTGCACCACGCTCTAAGATAGCATTTTCGTCCCCATACAGGCGCACAGCAAGCATCTCTCCAAACATCCACGCTGGGTCGCTTGCCCATTGCGCATCGTTGACGGTGAAGTCATAGACTTGATAGTATGGGGTGGTATGGTGAGGATCAGCATATAGAGGTTGCACCGCCCCCCACTGGGAAAGGCGCGTGGCGAAGTCAGGATCAAAGATGGTGATGGCAGTATAAACCGCGTGCCCCTGTTCGGGCATCACCCAACATGCCATGCCATCCATTGCCCCCACATGACGCGGTGCAAGCCGTGGGGCATGGAAACGAAACACGGGATGTTCGGGGGTGAAGGGCGAAAAATAGACGGGGGTCTCCTCAGCAACATGTGCGCGGATGTAGTTGCTTGCCTGATACACATGTTGCTCATAGAAGAGCATGAGGTCATGGTCAAGCCAGCGTTGCACATCCCGATTCACCAACACGCCCGACCCAATCAACAGCACAATCGGAACGCCCACGCTTGCCCAACGCAGGCGCAACCGCACCAGCACGCGCTCTAATGTCCACGCGCCCGCCCCTGCCAACAATGCCAACGGAATGACCGTGCCAATCATGCGCACCATGTTGAGCGGATCAACCGTCAACAGATTAATGACCGAAGACCCCAATGCCAACAAATAGATGAACCCTGCTTGAAGCCGTTCACGCACTGCCACAAACACCCCCACCAACCCAATGCCCCACAAGATCGCTAGGGGCGGATCGAGGATGGGACGGTAAGGCAAGTTGTAGCCGTTGTTGTCTGCTCCACGAATGAACCATGTCCCCAGCCATTCGGGGATGTAGCCTAACACCTGCTCTATGGATGTGGGGGCAAGGATGGCTAGGCGTTGGTTAGCTAATTCAGCGTTTAGGGAACTGTATAGGATCAAGGGGAGGCTCCCCAGTATCGCTATCCCCACCGCCACCGCGATCCCCCGTCGTCGGGTTGGCTCGGTCAAGAAGGCGTAAACCAACATCCCTAACGCCAACAGTAACCACACCCGCGCCGAAAAATACGTGTAGCTCAAGGTTGCCAGCATCCCCCCTGCCAACAGCCAGTGTGCCCAGCGATTGGTGCGACGCGCTCGCCATAGCCACGCAAACGCCAAGCTACCCACCAACGGATAGGTGATGGCACGCCAAGTCAAGTTCGCAAAATGCACATGCCAATACAACACGGCTAACGCGAACGTGCTATACAGGGCAGCACGACGCGCTTGGTAGAGTTCACACGCCAGCAGATAAATTGCCCCTAGTGTGAAGAGGTTCACCGCAAAGGTGGCTAAACGCACGGCGAGTGCTTCTTGACCAAAGATTGCCAACCAACCTGCTAACCAATACATCCACAGCGATTCACGCCCAAAGTTCTCCGCGAAGAACGGGGTCAAGCGTGGGTTCTCTAGGAGAGAGGCGGCATCCACCACATAGTACGCCTCATCGTAGTTCAGGCTAGTGCTTAAGTCAGAGAGGGCACGCAAGCGCAAAAACGCACCGAGCAAAATGATGAGGACAAGGAAGAACAGATTACGGCGAGGGTTGGTCATGCTGACATTCCACTTCTTAAAACGGCAGGAAGCATAGCCAGCAATAAACGAATGAGCAAGATTAAAAGCATGATCCCTATCGGAAGAGATCATGCTTGGGGATGGCTTACGCTTGGCTTTGGCGTACCCGCTCTTCTAGTCCGTGTTGAATGACCATGCGGAAGATGTCGGATTCGCTAATCACACCGATTAGATGCCCGTGTTCATCCACAACAGGCAAGCCACTGATCTTCTCGTTGAGCATGATTTCTGCCGCATCAATGAGTGGCGCGGTGGGGTCAATGGTGAGGACATCGCGCGTCATGATCTTATCCACGGTTAAATCTGCCAGCAGGTAATTGAGTTCCCAAATGGTCAAACTGGTGGCATCAGAAGGTTGTGCCTCGCGCAGGTCGCCTTTGGTGACAATCCCCACCAATTTACCGCCGTCACTCACCACCGGCAAACGGCGGATGAAATGCTCATTCATGGTGATGGTGGCACGCGCGATGGAGGTTTTGGGAGTAACGCTGATGACTTCCTGAGACATCCAGTTTTGCACTTTTTCTTCAAAGATTTTCATGGTGAAGTTTCCTTCCACACTCATTGATTCCTCTTGATAAAAACAGTATATGCCCAACGCCCCACACAGTCGCATACCAAGTGTCACCGCTTATCAATGAGGTTCATCCCCACCCAAACGAGGGGCAGGTTTACATCGGTGGCATCACAACACCATGATTGATAGAAAATTTCCCCATGACACATTCATCACTATGAGTAAAAATATAGGAAGGCTTAATCTATTCGTAATCGGGAAGGACAATTTACCGATGTCACCACAAAATCGCTTGCAAGAGTTACGCTCTCAAATTGATGAGATCAACTTGCAATTGCTCGAACTCCTCAATAAACGTGCCGCTATCGCCGCTGATATTGGCAAAGTGCAAGAACAATTGGGAACAACGTTCTATGATCCTGCGCGTGAGGGGCAAATGCTCACCGCCTTAGAAATGGCAAACGAAGGACCCTTTAGCAACGAAGCCATCAAGGCAATCTTCCATCAGATTTTCCGCGTGACGTTGGACATGGAAGAAAAAGCTGCGCTCAAGAAGATGTTGGTTGAACGCAAGAATCCCGATCAACGCACCATGATTGAATTTCCGAATGGCTTGGTCATTGGAGATGGAAGTTTCCCAATCATCACCGGTCCTTGCGCGGTAGAAAGCCTTGAGCAGATGGAACAAACTGCTGCTGCACTGGCAGAACGTGGGGTCAAGATCATTCGTGGGATGGCATTCAAGCCTCGCACCTCTCCCTATGAATTTCAAGGCTTGGGCGAAGAAGGCTTAAAGATCGCCCGTCAAGTTGCCAACAAATACAATATGATGGTGGTCTCTGAAGTCTTAGACCCCTCCCTCATCATGATGATGTCGGACTATGTAGATATGTTCTGGGTGGGCGCACGCAACATGCAGAATAGTTACTTGCTCCGCGCTTTGGGCAAGATGCGCCAGCCTGTTATCCTCAAGCGTAGCTTTGGCGCAAACTACAAAGAATGGTTGTACGCCGCAGAATACATCATGGCGAGTGGCAACCCCAACGTCATCTTGATGGAACGCGGTATCCGCACTTACGAAACATGGACGCGCAACACGCTTGACATTAGCGCGGTGCCGATGGTCAAGATTGAAAGCCACCTCCCCATCATGGTGGATGTCTCTCACTCTGCTGGTCGCCCAGACCTTGCCATTCCGCTTGCCAAAGCAGCAAAGGCAATCGGTGCGGATGGCTTGATGGTGGAAGTTCACCCCAACCCTCCCGTTGCCATGAGCGACGCAAAACAACAACTCACCATCCCCCAATTCCATGCGTTGGTGGATGCGCTCGAAGCCATGTAATACGCATAGAGGTGCTGGGCTTGAATCCAGCACCTCGCTCTCTTGCGCTTAGGATGAGCAGGTTACGTCCGTCACTGCCGTCTCTACGACGGGGATAGGTGTCGGTTCAACCACCACCACACTGGGCACTTCCGTTGCCGTTTCAGTAGCGGTGCTTGCGCGTTCGCCAGCCTCATAGCGTTGTACCGCCAATTCCACCGCCCGCACCCCACTAATCAGCGGAGCAGCAAACGATGTCCCCGTCATGGTGGTATAGGTATCGTTTAAGCCGATGGTGTAGATGTCCCGTCCGGGCGCGTACAAATCCACCCCTGCGCCATAATTGCTGAACGAGCTACGCTCCAAAGTACGATCAATCGAGCCTACAGAAAGCACCGGGTCATAAGCAGCAGGATACCACGCGCCTTCCGTTCCATTGTTGCCCGAAGCAGCAATCACGGTGACACCTTTAGAAAGCGCGTAGTCTATTGCCGTTTGCAAAACTTGGGACGGATTAGGCGAGGCAAGGCTGAGGTTGATGATGTCCGCGCCCCAGTCCGTCGCTTGGACGATTGCTTCTGTGATGTCGGAATAGTTACCCAGTCCACGTTTGCTCAATACACGCATGGGCATAATCATCACGTTGGAAGATGCCACCCCCGCCACCCCGATTTCATTATTGCTGTTGGCGGCGATCACCCCTGCCACCCCACAGCCATGACCAAATTCATCATTGGGATTGTTGTCATCGTCGATGTAGTCCCACCCATTCACCAACCGCCCCACCAAGTCAGGATGCCCTGCGCATACCCCACTATCCACCACTGCCACCACGACTTGTGGCAAGTCGCTCGGTAGTTGATTCCACAATGTTTCCACTTCTAACACGCCGAACGCCCATTGATCTTGATAGTGGGTGTCATTGGTTGCCGACGGAGCAGCGTAGTAATCCGATTCAACGTTGGCAACGATGGGCGAGGTTGGGAAGGGATTGGGAATTTTCCCCTTATCAAAGGTCATGATATAGGTATCAATCCCACGAATGCGCGTGCTAAGTTTGCCACCGATGGACTTGGCAAACGCGCGTCTTTCGGGATGGGGAGCATCCGCCACAAATTGGATAATCACTTGATCGCGTGCAGGCAAGAAGGGCAACTTCACGCTCAACAACTCTGCAGTAGGAATGTTCGGCAAGCGCGTGGGAACTTGTGCCCAAATCCAGCGCAACTCGCGTACAGGGACTTCCACCGACGCAGCAGAGGCAATCGGCACGCCGTCAATGCAGGCGCGAGTGGTTTCTGTTCCATCGGGGAGCGCGGTATACCCCTGCCATGAAAGCCAACCGCTATAGCCTACGTACCCCAACGCTGCCAAACTCATCACCACAATGATGAAGATAAAAGATCGACGCATTTTTCTAAACTCCGTTCTAGCCAAGATACAATTATTGGTTAGTATAGTTTAGAAAAGTAACGAAGATAACACATTTAATCAGAAAGTGTTTTTAATCATGACCACCTTACAAGATAAAGTCATCATCATCACTGGTAGCACACAAGGATTAGGCAAGGGGTTTGCGCGTCATTGCGCCCAACTCGGCGCGAAGATCGTCATCAGCGGGCGCAATGTTGAGCGTGGGCAACACGTCCAAGCGGAGATAGAAGCACTGGGCACAGAATGTTTGTTTGTGCCTGCCGAACTTAGCCAGCCCGACCAAGTGCAAAATATTGTTGCTCAATGTGATGCACGCTTTGGGCGCGTGGACGGGTTAGTCAATTCAGCCGGCTTAAGCACCCGTAGCAACATTGACGATACCACCGTTGAGCTATGGGATTACCTATTCGCTGTGAATGTCCGTGCGCCGTTTTTGCTCATTCAAGCATGCGTACCCATCATGCGCCGTGAGGGCATCAACGGGAGCGTCGTCAACATTCAATCCATTTCTGGATATGGTGGGCAAGCACGCCTGCTGGCATATAGCATCACCAAAGGCGCACTTGCCACCCTGACCAAAAGCACCGCCAACGCCCTACTCTTTGAGCGCGTGCGCGTGAATGGGATTAACTTGGGCTGGACGCACACCGACGGCGAAGAAGTGGTTCAAGCAAAACAGGAAGGGCAACCGTTGGACTGGTACGAAATTGCCGGCAAGGGGATGCCCACCGGACGCATGATGACCCCTGATGATGTTGCACCGTTGGTGGCGTACCTTTTGAGCGATGCCTCCTTGATGATGAGTGGCGCAAATGTTGACTTTGCCCAGAACATGGTAATTGGGGCTTCTGACTGAGAGCCACCCACACCGATAAGTTAGAGAATATTAACCTTATCTAAGGTTATTTAAGATGGATTTAAGATGGGTTCGGCTGTGCAGTGCTATAGTTGCCCAGTTCGTTTTAACGACTTTACCTAACAAGGGGTAACTTATCTATGTCTGTCATTTCTCAATCTGCAACATATCGGGCAACACTCTTGCGAGTGAGCATGGTTTTGGTATTCATCCTGTCGGCTTTGGGCACAAGCGTGGTTTCCGCTCATGAAGAGGCTGGAATGGTGGCGGATGCCATCGTTCAGAATGCTCAACAATACCTCAACACTTTGGATGAATCTCAAACAGCGAACAGCGTTTTCGAGTTCGACTCTGACCAAAAATACACTTGGTCAAACCTACCCACCAACATGGTACAACGCGCCGGCATCACCGTTGGGGAAATGTCCGATGAGCAATACAGCGCACTAGAAGCCCTGTTGGGTTCACTCTTGAGTGATGAAGGGTTGGCACGTGTTCAAGGTATTTTCGTTGCCGATGATTATCTAAACGAATTTGCGCATAATGACCGCTTCGCTTGGTCTTCGGCTAACTACTACGTCAGCTTCTATGGGCAACCCACCCTTGAGGGCGCATGGGGCTTCCAAGTCACGGGGCATCATCTTGGACTCAATATGACTATGGTGAACGCAGAAATTTCCATCACCCCCACCCTCACTGGGGTAGAGCCTGTTGAGTTCACTTATGACGGCGTAGACTACAATCCGCTAGGGGTCTTGCGTGAAACAGGCTTCGCCCTCATGAACGCGCTGGATGCCGATCAAATCGCCAGTTCATCCATCAGCGTAGGTGGTGGACGCGGTGGGAATATCGTCTTAGGCGCAGGGGAAGATGGCACAGCTGCACCCGCTCAACAAGGCTTGCTCATTGGTAGCATGACCGCCGAACAACAGGCTCTGGCAGAAGCAGTCATTGCCTCCTACTTCAACCTTGTTGATGAAGCAATCGCCAGCGAACTGATCGCAGAATATGTGGCAGAGTTTGATGAAACCACCTTCGCATGGTCTGGGGATACCAACATCGAAACCGCAACCGGTTCATACTACCGCTTGCAAGGTCCCACACTGTGGATCGAATTTAGCATGGAGCAATCCATTGCTGAAGGCGTGGGCGCATTCCACTATCACACCATGATGCGCGATTTTGCCAATGACTTCGGCGCATCTGACTTAGCACAATAATAACCCCGTTTGTCACCCCCTACATTGTTTGTGGGGGGTGGCATCACCCGTGAAGATTGTACCTTCCCTCACCGACTATTCATCCCTCATTGGGGTAGATTCTGTCACACTA
>JBMOEO010000115.1:0-10255 GCA_049318945.1 Phototrophicaceae bacterium
GAGCGTGGCGGACACAGGGGCTTCTCGTTTGTTGGTTTGGTGGGTGGCATCGTGAAGCAAGGGATTTTCATGTTGGTGGGAGGGGGCATCACGTTGCTGATCCTCGCCGTCATTCGCCAGTTCAATCGTGGCAAAACCCCACCCACACAACCCGAAGCTACCTAATCTTTTGTCATCTGTGCTAACCTGATTCCTCTTCTATGGGGATCAGGTTGGTCATCCGTAGGGATTTCGTGTGGTTGGGAGATGGGCGATTCTTTGTTATAATATCGCCCGATCTTGTTGCAGGGAGCGTATGATGCGTTTATCTTCCATTCTTTTAGGGCTGTTGAGTTTGCTGGCGTGGTGTGGCTTAACGCTGGTGTGTTCTGCTGTGGCGTTTTGGGGCGCACGCACCGTTCAAATTGAAAACGGGGTGGATGGCATTCCGCTCCCCGATTTGATGAGCATTGCCAGCCGCCCCACCGCGACGGTTAGCCCGTTGATTTTCCCCACCATTGGAACGGAGTCCACCCCTTCCAGTGCGGATGTCACCCTTGTTCCAGAGATGGCAAGTGCGACAGCAACCCTTGCCCCAAGTGACACCCTAGATGCAACAGCAGAGGATGTCAACGTATTGGTACGGGGCGCACTCAGCCGCGTTGGACCGCAAAAGATCACCGTGTTGCTATTGGGGATTGACCAACGTAGCGCGGTTGAAAGTTCTGAAACGGAATTTTTCCGTACCGATACCATGATGCTTGTTCAGATTGACCCCATTCGGCGCACCGCCGGCATGCTATCGCTCCCTCGTGATTTATACGTCGATATTCCCGGCTTCAAGAAGGGGCGCATCAACACCGCTAATTACTTGGGGGATTCCAACCGTCTGCCCATTGGTGGGACGGGATTGGCAATGGAGACCATCAAAGCCAATTTTGGGATGGATGTTGATTATTATGTGCTGGTGAATTTTGAAGTGTTCACCACCGTAGTGGATACTTTGCTTCCCAATGGTGTAGAAATCTGTGTGCAAGAATCCATCTACGATGACCATTATCCTGATGAAGGCTACGGAACAATCGTGGTGAGTTTTGATCCCGGCTGTCAGGCATTGAACTCTGAACGGTTATTGCAGTATGCCCGCACCCGTGCAACACAAGGATCAGACTTTGACCGCGCCCGTCGTCAACAGGAAGTGATTACCGCCGTTCAAGATCAACTGGTCAGTGCGGGGGGCTTGGCATCTTTGGTGGCACGTGCCCCCGTGTTGTGGGCAGAAGTGAGCCAGAACCTACGGACAGACCTCACGTTTGAGGAGGCTCTTGACCTCGCCTTGATCGTCAGCACGATTGATCGGGATGCCATCACCACAAGCGTAGTGGGTCCTGCGTATGTCACCTTTGAGACCAACGAAGCAGGCGAACAAGTTCTTGCTCCCATCCCATCCGAGATTACACGCTTGATTCAGGAGACATTCAACCCCACGCCTGATTTGAGCGTGGACGAGATGCGCACCATGATGCAGGCTGAAAATGCGCAAGTGGTGGTCTTGAACGATACTACTACTGCAGGCTTGGCAAACACCGTAGCGGATTGGCTACGGGCGCAAGGGGTGATAGTTTCATTGGTGAGCAATACCACTACCCCCAGTAATGGGCTAACCGTGCTTCGCAATGTTAACGGCAAAACATGGACAACGCGCTACATTGGCAGTCGCTTAGGGTTGCCAACCGAGCGCGTCACTGCCAGCACGGGTGAAGGGGTAAGTGGCGATGTGGTCTTGATTGTGGGCGCGGACATTCAAACCTATTTGGCTCAAGCAGGCAATGGGTAGGGTTGGGCAACGCCGTTCGTTAACAAGGCGATATTGCCACTGGCGTGTTCAAATGGGAACGCTTTCAAAACGCGCCCATACTGTAAGGCAGCGCGAGCAGCATACATTGCCCCACCATCCACTTCTGTCTCAGCAATGAGAATGGTGTGGGCAAGTGCGGCGATGATGCGATTGCGTGCCACTAACCCTTGTGTAGAAACTTGTGCATCAGGGGCAACCTCACATACCAACGCCCCCCCCTCTAAAACGTGCTTCGCCAGCTCTCGGTTTTGAGAGGGATATGGTTTTAGGATGCCGTTCCCCAATACGGCGATGGTGTGGTGATGGGGCACTGCGCTTTGTAGGGCGATGGTATCAATGCCCAACGCCAGCCCGCTGATGATGACATGCCCCTGACGCGCTAACGCCCCCGCCACATGACAAGTGGCGGTATAAGCGTGTGGAGAAGGCTGGCGCGTTCCCACAATGGCGGTGTGTGGATGATGGAAGGGCGGAAGCGTGCCTTTGACAAATAGGGTGGGGGGCGCGTCCTCGCACAGCATGAGGGCATGCGGATAGTGTGGGTGATGCCATGTTAGGCATGTCACCCCGTTTTGCTCCCATGTGTGAAGTCGTCGCTCTATGCTCATTAAGTCAATGGCATGGATAGAGGCGGCGATTTTTTTCCCAACGCGCTTCACTTGGATGAGTTCATGTTGATGCGCCTTCAACACATTATCCGCCGTCTCAAAGTGACGCAACAACTCCCGAAAGGTTATCCCACCTATCCCAGGAACAAGACTAAGGGCAATCCATGCCAGATGGGTCAAGGCTAATCTTCCTGATAGTATTCAACAATGGAAAGTTGCATGGCGTTGAAGAAATCTTGCACCTCGCGCATCAGCCGTGCGAAGTCCGCTTGCTCGCGTAGGGCGGTAATTTCTGACCATGCTAGGATTGTTTCCGTGATGAAGCCTGAAAAATAGATGAACCCTCGCAATGCTTGGGGCAACGTGAGATGATCTTGCGCCAAACAAGCAGCGTATCGTTTACCCAGTTCAATTGCTGGAACAAAGATAGCGGGGTTGGCTTTTGAGATTTCATCCCTATTAGCGAGATAAGTTTGTATGGCAAGATAGGCTTCACGCCCTAAGTCGCGTAGCTGTTGACGCGCCTTCTCGCTCATAGCGGTATACCATCCTTGTTTTTCAAGGTCGCCTTCCCCCACTTGCATACGGGTTTTGCCTAGTGCGTTTTGCAGGATCAGCTGTACTTCGTGGTGTGCGGTGTTGTCATCGCGGTGAATATCAGCCACACGCAATAAATCTGCCCGACGAAACCGCCGATGCCCCCCTGTGGTTCGCCGCGAGGGCAACTCTCCACGATCTGCCCAGCTTCGCACGGTGGCGGGATGCACCCCTAGAATGTCGGCGGCAACGCGCAGGCTAACCCACTCGGATGACTCTTTTTCGGATAGCGGTTCATTCATGATCGGATTCTCTTTCATGGGGAAGTTGCCCCCCTTTTGTGCCTGTGCGAATCGCTTGCTCCCAAGGGGGCTTGGGCAATCCCTGATAACCTAGCTCACGCATGCGTTGCTGTTCGAGTGCCTCAAGTTGATCGGCAATCATGCCATAGTCGGCGTGAGGGATGCGTCGTTGAATGCCTTTGCCGTCCTCATACAGGTAGCCAGTGGCATCACACCAGTCACAATCTTGCACCCCGCCCTCTAATTCATCCTCCACCCAACCGTACCCAGCGCACGACGGGCAACGCACAATTTGTTCTGACATACTTCCCCTACTTTGATGAATGATAAGACGGTTGGTAGGTAGGCTCGAAATGGAGCAAGACCAACACCATTTAATATAGCTGATCCTTGCTATGAATCACAACTATGGTGATGTAGAAAAGTTGAGGAAGGTTTAGGGGTTTATGGTTTATGCTGGGTGGTGTGGTGGGAGCGCAAGATATTCCTCACGCAGGATGCTATACATGCACACATCTACAGGCTTGCCATCCTTATGATACCAATGGCGCAAGATACCCTCGCGCGTCATGTTTGCCTTCTGCATCACGCGCCCACTGGCAACGTTGTGGGTGAAATGCGTTGCCTGAATCCGTTGTAACCCCAAATCTGTGAAGCCGAACGCAATCACCCGTTGCAAGGCTTCGCTCATGTAGCCTTGCCCCCAGTGTGGTTTACCCAACCAATACCCCACTTCCCCTTTGGCATGGGGGAGCAAATGCAGGCTAATCACCCCCATGAAGCGTTGGTCAGACTTTAAGGATAGCGCAAAGACATAATCGCTTGCGTTGGCAAATTGTTCATAGACCATCTGTAAAAAGGATTCCGCATGTTCTAAGTGATAAGGATATGGAATCAGTAGGGTGTTGTGATGAATATCCACGTCCTGCAGGTATTCACAGATCATCGGCAAGTCTTGGTGTAACAGCGGGCGCAAGCGTAAACGCTCAGTTTCTAGTTGATACATGGCAATTAGAATTGATTGACCACTTGTAACAAATGTTGGAGTTCATACGGTTTGGCAACATACGCATCAAAGCCGAAAGCCAATGCTTGGCGTTTGGTTTCTGGAGAGTCATATACGGTCATTGCCACACAGGGAATGTGGATGTTATGTTCCTTGAGGGTGGTCAGGAAGTCCCATCCACTTAAGCCGGGCAAAGAAAGGTCAACCAAGATCAAGTCAAACGCTTCATGTGCAACCAAATCAAAAGCCTGCTCACTGCTGAATGCCCCACGCACAGTAAACTGCATACCCTCTAAAAGTGTCAAAGCTAGATTGTTTGAAGCAACATCATCTTCAATTACCAAAACATGCTTACTCATTTGATTGACCCTCCACTTGCGTGTGTTTTCATTAAGGATTAGTTTATAACAAATTGTGAATCTATGCAAACCTATTCGATAGACTAGGGATAGCCTTAAGTATCTTGATGAAATCCACCATGAAAGTCTGTGGCATGATGGGCTTCGTAATGTAACCGCTAAAACCCGCACCTAGCACTCTCTCCCCATCTCCAGCCATAGCATGGGCAGTGAGGGCGATCACAGGGATTTGTGCGGTATGGGTGTTTTGCTCAAGATGTTTCTTCATCTCCCAGCCGGACATATTGGGCATAGATAGGTCAGTAAGGATGAGGTCAACTGTGTGTGATTGAACAAATTCTAAGCCTTCCTTACCGTCTGTGGCAGTAAAGACCTGTCCCCCATAAGCGGTCAGCAGTAGCTTAATGATGTCTAATCCCATCGGTTCATCATCGCATGCTAAAATAATCAAACCCTTTAAGCGATTTTCTTTGGTCAACATGTTCTAATTCCTTGCTTGAATGATGCCATTGGCTTCTGTATGTAAGGGGAGCGTTACGACGAAACTTGACCCTACCCCAACTTGACTGGTCAAGTTGATCTGCCCTTGCATTGCTTCTACTAAGCGTTTGACGATAGACAATCCTAATCCCGTCCCACCATAGCTTCGCGTACTAGAGCCATCCACCTGTCTAAAACTTTCAAAGATGTATTCATGCGCTTCGGGTGGAATGCCGATCCCTGTATCCGTCACCACGATTTGATAGGTGGTAGATGAAGCACGACGGATGTTAACCCGCACCTCCCCCTTCTCCGTGAACTTGATGGCGTTTGAAGTTAGGTTGTTCATGATCTGGATTAGGCGTTCTCGATCCCCATATAAGACGATAGGCATAGAGTCGTCCACGCTAGTCTCAAAGCGAATCCCTTTGCGCTGTGCCAAGATGGAGCCGAAGCGTTCACAATCTTTGACCAAATCGACAATGGAAATGGGTAAATAGAAAAGCTCGACCTTGCCGGCTTCAATGCGCGTGATGCTCAAAACATCATTGATGAGCGATAAAAGATGCTCCCCACTTTGTTGGATGTTTTGAATCATCTCTTGTTGTTTAGCGGTTAATTCGCCCATCAAACCCATCAACAGCAACCCAGCATAGCCCAATACTGCATTCATTGGGGTGCGTAGCTCATGCGACATCGTGGCAAGAAATTGGTTCTTGATGGTATTTGCCTCTTCAAGCTGGCGGTTGGTTATCATCAAGTCATGGGTACGTTCTTCAATCCGTGCCTCAAGCGTCTGATTCAGTTCAATCAAGCCCTGTGTACGTTGTTCCAGTTGGTCAGCCATCTCGTTGAAGGTTTGGCTCACCAATCCAAGTTCGTCAATATTCTTGATGGGGACACGGCTCTTGAAATCCCCTTGAGCAATCTTTTGGGCAACTTGTTGCAAGGTGGTTAGCGTTTCAAAGATGTTGGTTTGTGCCGCCCAAACGAAGGTGATGGAGATCAAACTTACTAAAGGGATGGCAATCATCACCGTGTAGCGAGAGAGTCGGTTATAATCGCTAATCACCTGTTGATCGGCTTGAATGTTTTTGATGATCTGTTCACTGAGTGCCTGTTCTTGTTCTAATAAAACATCCTCTAGTTCTTCTAGGCTTTCCTTAAACTCAATCACAACAGTGGCATCTTGACCATTAGAATCTGAGCCAAAGTATGCTTCAACCGTATCCACAAATTGGTTATTGATTGCAACCCATGCTTGATATTCTGATTCGCCAATGGACTGGGGACGTTTGGTTGTGTTGATTAATGTCTTGGCAACCGATAAGGACTCGTCTAGTTCTACTCGTTCAGAGTTTATTTCTTCGGTTGCTTCACGCGCTTCTTCTGTGGGCAATTCTTCCAGAACATACTCAAGCAGAACAATGGAGAGTACCTCTTGTTGTATGCGTTTGGTTTGAATATGTAGAGCGTTAATTTCATTTTCGGAGAGGGATGCGCTGACGTTTTTATTGAGCAAGGCTTGGGATTGGTTATTCAAAAATACCAAGGCGATCATGCTGGCAAAAACAACTATCAAACCTAGTACAATAAGAATAATAAGATTACGGCGTATCAAATTTTACTCCTCAATGGAAATACTAATGAGTAATTAATCATAACACATGTTGGAAATCTATGTGAAGGAAGAGGATATAACCAAAAAATAAAAATAAGCTAGACGGTGTGCCTAACTTGGAGGTCATTGACAGAGGATAAGGCGGAGCAATTTCCTCCGCTTGGGAGGGGCGAACTCGCTAAGGGTTTAGCGCGGAACGCGAATGACGGAAATCACCTTCCCTTGTACTTGGCAAGTGGCGGCGTTTACATAAATCGGTTGCATGGTGGGGTGTGCCGGTTGTAAACGGATGCGGTCGCCCTCGTGATAGAAATATTTAAGCGTGGTTTCTCCCCGATCCTCCAACCAAATCGCCACCATATCGCCGTTCTCAGCATTGTATTGCTTACGGAACAGGACAATATCCCCATCGTTGATGAGTGCGTCAATCATGGATGTGCCTTGTATGCGCAGGGCGAAAACTTCACTGGGGTCTAATCCTGCCAAAAGCATCGGCGTAACATCCAGATAATCATCCTCGTCAATGTTTTGCCCGATGTTGCTGGGAACTTGCAACGGCTCGCCCGCGGCAATCTTACCGATGAGTGGAATCTTCATCTCTTGGGCGCGAGTGTTGGTGGCTTGCCGTACCCGACGGGGCGTGCCCGGCAGGGGTTTAGTGAGCTTGACCCCACGTGAAACACGCTGTTCACGGATCAGAAAACCTTCACCCACTAATTTATTAAGATTGTAATTGACAACTGAGGTTGAACCAGTTTGAGTGGCATCCCCAATTTCACGGATGGTTGGGGGGTATCCGCGTTCTTTTGAGTAGATTTCAATGAACTTTAGGATTTTGCGTTGTCTGGCAGACAAATCATCATAATGTTTCATAGTTGCTATCATTCCTTCACACATTATCATGCACATCATTGCTTTAATTAGATCGAGCGACAAGTATTTCAGTAGGGAAAGTTATGCTTTGGATTTTATTCCAACCATTGATGAATCTTGAACACTCGTTCTATAAGATAGCATAACACATCTGTTCGTTGATTGTCCAATCATAAGTTCTAAATTCGGCAGGAAATAATGACATGAGGTATAATCAAGGTGGCAAATATGTGCGAAAAGAGATTGAACGATGCAAATGCTCCATCCCACACTCAGTAACCTAGATGAACCGATTCTTGAAATTATTGCCACCGTATGGGGGATGAAACCTATTCCCAATGGGAAGGCAACCTTAGTGGATGCCCTCACCCTTTGGATGCTCACGCCGTCCCATTGTGAAAAAGCGTGGGATGCCCTTATGGATGAGCAACGTCAGGCATTGCAAACGCTCATCGGTAGTCGTGGACACATGCCCTTGTCGATGTTTGCGCGATTGTTTGGGGAGGTGCGTCGGATGGGACGGGGTGGCATTGAACGTGAGCAACCGCACAAGACCCCACAATCTGTTGCCGAAGGGTTATATTATCGCGGATTCATCTCCATTGGGTTTGAGATTGGCAACAGCGGGGCACAACCTTTAGTCTATCTCCCAGAAGATTTTATGTTGATCTTGCCCGCTCACAAAACTGCTTACCGCGATTTGGCACAGTCTCCCGTAACCCCCAGCGCGACTTCGGTGACATCTGAACCCGTTGAACGGATGGGCGTGCTGGATGAGATCGAAGTGGAGGAGAGCGAAATCACGCGAACCAATACCGCTATTGTGGATGACCTGACCACCGTATTGGCATTTTTGCAACGTCGCCCATCTCCTTTGGAACACGACCGCTTGCCTAAGCATATCGTCAATGTATTGATGCCGTATCTGCTGGTGAAGGATGATGCACGCCTACAGTTAATTGTGGGCTTGGGGATTTCTGCTGGGATGCTCACCGTTGAAGACGGGATGCTCACGCCAGAACGTAGCGTGGCGCGTCAGTGGTTGGCTT
Organism: Phototrophicaceae bacterium; assembly: GCA_049318945.1. GTDB lineage: Bacteria > Chloroflexota > Anaerolineae > Aggregatilineales > Phototrophicaceae > CAIRDJ01. The sequence goes on from JBMOEO010000115.1 coordinate 8,673, forward strand.
CTTCACGTAGCCAACAGGTGCAACAACTGGTGAATACGTGGATGACCAGCCAGCACTATTGCGAGTTGTGGCATGTACCTGATCTTTACCCCGAACGAGGAGGAAGCCTAGATAACTATGATGTGGTAGCCGTGCGACGCGCCATGCTAGATGATCTCTCTGAATTTGCGCCCTCGCATGGGTGGTTTGCGATTGACGATCTCATCTATGCCATCAAAGATGCCGACCCCGATTTCCAGCGTCCACAAGGCAATTACAACAATTGGTATATCAAAGACCGAGAAGGCAAGTACCTGAGCGGTTTTGAAAGCTGGGATACGGTTGAGGGTGGCTTGATTGATTTTGTCATCACCGGCATCTTGTATTGGTTGGGCTTGGTTGACCTTGCCCCAGATAGCGCACGCTTGACCGCTTATGGACGGGCGGCTATGCAAATGGAAGCGTGGCCCCATCCCAATGAAGACAGCGAAGCGATCACCATACAAGGGGATAACACCATTTTAGCGTCGCGTAAACTTTCGCGGATTGACCGCTTTCAGTTAGCACGCTTCACCTCGTGGGAGGTTGCACCGTCTTTGACGGGTGGGCAATCGTATGTGTATCGCCTCACCCCAGACGGCTTGAGCGCGGCAGAAGCACAAGGGATTGAAATCTCCCACATCACGGCTTTTATCAAACGTGCTGCCCAATTACCAAACGTGCCCTCCAGTGTGGAACAACTGCTTCAAAATTGGGAGGCTGGCGAAAAGACCCACGCCACCTTAGAAACAATGGTGATCTTGCGTACCACCTCTACCCAAGTCTTGGATGAAATCTACAATACCCCCCAGTTCCGCCAATATCTGGGCGCACGCTTAGGGGAGATGGCGGGGGCGGTGCGCCGTGACAAATGGGAACAACTGCGCGATGCGCTGGGTGGGCAGGGGATTCGGGTGGACTGGTTAGGATAGCTTACGCCAACGGTTCATCAGGTTGATCTATCGCCTGTGCGGATGCCCCATCTTGTGGGTGGTGTAGGGTGGTCAACCGCTGGACTAGGGTAGCAGGGTCTAGTTGGGTGTGTTGTTGTCGAAGGGTTTCAACCGCCTCATCAGGGATCATGTGCCCTAGTTCAGCTAGGGTGTTGACAAAGCGCGTGATCTTTTCTTGGAGGGCTTCCTCATCTCCATCGGAACGTTCCCCAATCAAGCCATTCACCGCTTTCATGGCACGGCGAACCTGCTTGAGTTTCCCCTCTAGCTCGTCTTCATCCGAGTGGGTGTCAATCAAGCGCGTGTATTCGCCTTCTGCCCACGCCAATAGGGTTTGCGCCACCTCATCCTCTAATTCGTCGGTTAGCCCTTCATCTTCATATAACCCTTGTAAGTAATCTTCCATGTGTGCCATAGTCTTTTACCTTTCTGTCATATAGAGGAGAACTTGCCCTCCACTATACCATGAGCTAGGGATTTTGCCCGTCTCTATTTTGGCGACGTTTGAGCAAGCGTGACCCGATATTGCCATTGTCATTGCTGGTGGGAGCGTCTAGGGTTGAGGGGGGCGACGGGGGGAGCGGTCATGCGGTGGGGCTTTGGCGGGCTAAC
>JBMOEO010000116.1:0-10245 GCA_049318945.1 Phototrophicaceae bacterium
CGCGTTGCTTCTTAGACAGGAACTGGTCAACATGAAAATAGTCAAAACTCTCATAGGTTTGGGTGGATTCGGTGAACATGGTTAGGGTTGCCTCGCTTTTAATTAAACGACTGTTTGATTATTTAGAGATAGCATAGCACGGAATTTTTAATTAATCAAATATTCGTTTAGTAAAAACGGTGAGATTACTTGCTCCTCTCCCTCAAGCAAAAACGTAAAATGCTGGGACATCATCTTGTCTTGACGATAGCGGATGGACGTATAATAAATGCGTTGGGCAACACAGCCCTATTGATAAAAACTTTATTATGGAGAGATTATGTCTGAACACGATTTAGTACCCTCTGAATCAGAATGGTATTTCCCTTCCGCTTCCATTGTGGAGCAAGCACACATTCCTGATTATCAAGCGGTGTATGAGCGTTCAATAGCTGACCCAGAAGCCTTTTGGGCGGAACGCGCAGAGACCTTAGCATGGTATCAAAAGTGGGATCGCGTGCTAGACGACAGCAACGCCCCCTTCTATAAGTGGTTCGTGGGTGGCAAAACCAACATCGCCCTCAACGCGGTAGATCGTCACGTCAAAACTTGGCGACGCAACAAACTTGCCATCATCTGGGAGGGCGAAAATGGCGAAAAGCGCACGTACTCCTATTGGCGGTTGTATCAAGAGGTGAACAAGTTTGCCAATGTGTTGCGGAGTATGGGCGTGCGCAAGGGGGATACCGTCACCATTTACATGGGGCGCACGCCTGAAATCGTGATTGCCATGTTGGCTTGTGCCAAGATTGGCGCACCGCACAGCGTTGTCTATGGTGGCTTTAGCGATCAGGCATTGGCAGACCGTATCGCTGATGCCAAGAGTAAAGTGGTTGTCACCAGCGATGGCTCTTGGTTGCGTGGGAAAATTGTCCCCCTCAAGAACGTGGTGGATGAGGCGGTGCAACGCTCCCCTGTGGTGCAAAGCGTGATTGTCTACAAGCGCACGGGGCAGGAAATCAACATGGAACAGGGGCGCGATTATTGGTGGCATGAGTTGATGGCGTTGCCCATTGCCTCTAATAAATGTGAGACCGAAGTGATGGATGCTGAAGATCCGCTCTTCATCCTGTATACCAGCGGGACAACCGGCAAACCCAAAGGCATCTTGCACACGCACGGGGGCTATCAAGTGTATACCTCCACCACCCTAGAATGGGTGTTTGACCTGAAGGATGACGATCGTTGGTGGTGTGCGGCAGATCCGGGTTGGATCACTGGACATAGCTATATTGTGTACGCCCCTCTGATCTTGGGGGCAACCTCGTTCATCTATGAAGGCGCACCCACCTACCCCTATCCGGATCGCTGGTGGCGATTGGTGGAAGAGTATGGCATCACCGTACTGTATACCGCCCCCACCGCCATTCGTGGCTTGATGCGTTTCGGGGATGCGTGGCCCGCTCGCCATGATTTGAGCAGTTTGCGCCTGTTGGGGAGTGTGGGTGAACCCATCAACCCTGAAGCATGGAAATGGTTCTATAAGGTCATCGGGGGGGAACGTTGCCCCATCATGGATACATGGTGGCAAACCGAGACGGGGGGCTTTGTCATTACCCCCCTCCCGTCCGTTCCGCTTAAGCCGGGCAGTGCTACCCGTCCCTTCCCCGGTCAGGTGGTGGATGTTGTGGATGAACACGGCAACAGTTGTGAGGCTGGCGTAGAGGGCAAGCTGGTGATTAAGCGTCCGTGGCCGAGCATGCTCCGCACCGTGTGGGGTGATCCTGACCGCTACATCAAACAATACTGGGCAGAGTATGCTCAACAAGGATGGTATCTTGCTGGCGATAGTGCGCGTAAGGACGCTGACGGTTATATCTGGGTGATCGGGCGGATTGATGATGTCATCAAGGTGAGTGGCTACCGCTTGGGCACAGCAGAAATTGAGAGCGGGCTAGTGAGCTATCGAGATGTTGCTGAAGCCGCAGTGATTGCTGTGCCCGATGAGTTGAAAGGGAGCGTGATTTACGCTTACTGCATCTTGAACGCGGGGGTGACGGGAAGCGATGAACTAGAGAAAGCGATCAAGAAGCATATCCGTGAGGAAGTGGGTCCAATTGCTGTACCGGAGAAAATCGAGTTTGTTACAGCATTGCCCAAAACCCGTAGCGGAAAGATCATGCGCCGTGTGTTGAAGGCACGCGCACAAGGCTTGCCTGAAGGCGACCTTTCCACGTTAGAAGAGTAATGCAACTATTGGGGATGGAAAGCGCAAGCCCCCATCCCCAACCAAGTTACTTCTTGCTATCAATGTCGCCGTCGTACATCAACGCATCATGACCGCGTTCGCCGGTGCTAATGCGGATGACATCTTCAACCGGATAGACAAAGATCATCCCATCCCCTTGATTGCCGGTGTGGGCTGCTTTCTGAATGGTGGCGATGGTCTTTTCAACGTTGTGATCGCTGAGGATAATGTTAATCTGAACTCTAGGCAACAGATCAATCTGGTAAGTTCCTGTCCGTCCAGACAGCACCACCCCGCCTTGTCTGCCATGACCGCGCACTTCGCTAACATTCATCCCAATGATGCCGATGCCACGCAGTGCTTCTTTGATGTCATGGAGCTTTTCTTCTTTGATGATTACTTCAATCTTCTTGGTCATCCTAGCCTCTTTTGAAAAATAGAATCCTGCTAAAGCCTTAGCTGAAGGCGCGTTCGCCGTGTTGGCTGATGTCGAGTCCAACTTCTTCTTCGTTCACATGAGCGCGTAAGCCCATCACCCGATTGAGGACAGTAGCAATGATGTAGGTCATCACGAAGGCGAACACCGCCACCACCACGACCGACCATGCTTGGGTGAAGAGTTGTTCAGGGTTGCCATAGAATAATCCATCTAAGCCAGCAGGGTTGACGCTAGTCGTGGCGAACAAGCCAGTTGCCAGCGTGCCCCATACCCCGCCCATGCCATGGCATGCCCATACATCTAAGGATTCATCCAGCTTGAGGTTTTGGCGTAACTTGATGGAATAGTAACTGATGGGGGCGGCAATCGCACCGATGGCAATTGCTGCCAATGGGGTGACAAAACCTGCCGCTGGGGTGACGGCAACCAAGCCAACCACCATGCCGGTGACAATGCCCAACACGCTGGGCTTGTTATCACGCCAGCTTAAGAACATCCACACCGCGCCACAAGCAGAAGCTGCCAAGTGGGATGTCACCACCGCGTTAACCGCTAACCCATTTGCTGCCAGCGCACTTCCGCCATTGAACCCAAACCAACCCATCCAAAGCAAGCCCGCGCCCAATACCGTGAAGGGAATGTTAGACGGCTCGAAGATGCTTCCATTCTTGCCAAAGCCCTTGCGTGAGCCAATCACCAACGTGAACGCCAATGCAGAGAAGCCTGCGGTGATGTGTACAACCGCGCCCCCAGCAAAGTCCAGCACGCTCATCTGGCGGAACCACCCACCCACAGCCCAAACCCAATGTGCCACAGGATCATAAACCAAGGTTGCCCACAACAAGCTGAAGATTAGATACGCCTTAAAGTTGACCCGTTCCACAAATGCCCCAGTGATAAGCGCAGGCGAGATCACGGCGAACATCATCTGATAGGCGGCAAAAGCCAAGTGGGGGATGGTGGCGGCATAATCAGGGTTGGGTTCTGCCCCTACGCCAGCCATGCCCAAGAACTTGAAGTCACCGATGAAGCCCCCAATGCTTGTGCCGAAGGCAAGGGTATAGCCGATCAAGACCCATTGTATGCTGATGATGGTTAAACTGATGAAACTGAGGTTGAGGGTAGAAAGCAAGTTCTTCTTGCGCACCATGCCCCCATAAAAGAACGCCAGCGCGGGGGTCATCATCATGACCAATGCCGTCGCCACTAAAATCCAAGCGGTATCCCCTGCGTTAATTTCCATCACAAACTCCTTCATTGTGAAACATCATGTGTGAAAGTACAAAACACCATAGAAATACATGATTTCTTTATGGTCTTTGTACATTGACAACAAAAACTGTTTAATATTCACAAAGTATAGGGAGGGAAATCTGCAGTATCATTGTAAGAAGTAGCTAAATTTGCGATTATTTTTTCATACAATACCACAATTTATAACCCGATCAAGGCAAATCTGCTACCTCCCCCACACTTTGACAGGGCAACTCATCAGTACGATTTCCCTATGAGTGGATACACACAGCATAACTTTGATGTAGAATACTCACACTTTGTTGAGCTATCTGCCGTGATCTGCCCATGAAGATGTTACGCTTAATCCTGCTGTGTTTCCTTTTTGTGCCCATGACGCACGTCGCCCTTGCCCAAGACCCCACCCTCTTTGATGCGCTCCCCCCATGCCAATTCACCGACTTTGCCCAGTCCCAAGCGGATGACAACGTGATTGTTGGGGCGGTGGTATACAACCTGTACACGGGGGTGGGTTGTCAAGAGAACCTTGATATGCTCTTCCCGATAGCCAGCGTGCCCAAACTCTTTGTGGGGGGGGCATCGTATGAGTGGATTTTTAGCCAGCCGGACATCCTCAACTTGGATATGTCGCTCACTTTTGGGGAGCGGTATTGGATGGGTGGAGAAGTGGACTGTTTGAACGATAGCTATCTTAACCAGAAGATTCCCTTCTATCAGCTGATTGAGGTGATGATCGCCTGTAGTGATAATTCCGCCACGTGGATGATGATGGATGCCATTGGTTGGGATGCTCCAAACCAATATGCAGAACGCTTAGGGATTACGGGGCTTGGGGAGATTATCCCCTATAGCGAAGTGGATCGCTTGAAGTTGAGCATGATTGATGAACAATGGAACACGGTGCCGGCTTCGTTGGCTTCGCGCTATTATCGTGCCGAGCTAGTCACAGGGTTGGATGCGTACTTTGATGAGCTGCCCGACTATAGACGACGGGAAGAAATCCGCGCCAATCAACTTTACTTTGATACCACCACCTACAACAGTGCCACCCCACGCGCCCTAGCACAATACCTCCTGCGCCTGAATGAAGACTCCTACCGTGACGATGTACAAGGGGATGTGGCGCGGGCGGTCTTCTCTGCCATGTTGCTTACCCCACGCTTGTACAGTGCCCAAGCCATGCCGGGCACCGTTTCGGTGGGAGGAAAAAATGGCTTTGATTACGGTTTAGTGGCAGAAGTCAACGTGATCTTTTCCGTATTGGATGGAGCAGAACGCCACCCCGAAGCCTTCACAATTGTCTTTTCTCGGCAGAAGAACTTGAGCGTGCGCAACTTGCAACGCTTTGGTGGGGATGGCACATTAGAAGTGATCCTCCGCCAGCTTTCTCCCCAGATGGTGGAGATGCTCTATCCCAACTATGTCCATCCTGACATGGTGAGTACGCGCCAACTTTGGTCAGCGCACCTCAACCGTTCAGACGTGTTGAACCGTTGTTGGCAAGACTACGCCAACAAGGGGTATTTGTTGGAAGTCCGCGCCAACTTGGTGGATTGCTGGACAACATTGCCTGTTGCGCAATTGCGAGCAGGGGATGACATTGGGCTAGGCTTGGTGATACAAAACCTCAACCGTGAGGATACGCGCGTGAACATGGTTTTCACTGCGCCCAATGGCGAAAAGCGTAGCTATCAAACCACGCGCTTTGACCGCGAAAGCGAAGCCCTCTTTTGGTATCACCCCACCACCCCAGCCGATGTGGGCACATGGCAGGTCGATGTTTACATCAACCGCGGCTGGGTGTTCAGCCAGACGATTGAATTGCAGGCGAAGTAGCCAAGCCTATAGATGTTGGGTACAATGCAGTGAATCGGTTGAAGGGGTGAGTTGGCATGAAGTTTGATTACATTATCATAGGTGCAGGAACAGCAGGGTGTGTCTTGGCAAATCGCTTGACCGAGAACCCACAAACCACCGTGCTGTTATTAGAAGCGGGCAAGACGGACAATAAAGCGGAAATTCATATTCCCCTAGCATTCTCCAAACTATTCAAGACCGAATACGATTGGAATTATCAAACCGAGCCACACGCGCATCTCAAGGGCAAAAGTTATTATTGGCCCCGTGGCAAGACACTAGGGGGCAGTAGCTCCATCAACGCCATGATTGTGATTCGCGGTAGCCGACAGGTGTATGATAGCTGGGCACAATTGGGCAATACGGGGTGGGATTTCGCCAGTATGTTGCCCTACTTCAAGAAGCTAGAAGATCACGTGTTGGGCGCATCGGACTATCACGGAGAGGGCGGACCCCAACGCATCGAGAACTTGCGTAGTCCGAACCCCCTTTCGCATGCCTTTGTGATGGCGTGCCAACAATACGGGATCATGCCCATCACCGACTTCAACCGCGCCACGCCTGAAGGTGCGTCCTTCCTACACGTCAACCAAAAGAACGGCGCACGCTTTAGCGCGGCAGCCGCCTATCTGAAGCCCATCCTCACGCGCCCCAACCTCACGGTCATGACGCAGGCGCAAGTGAACAAAATCACCTTTGAGGGCAAGCGTGCCAGTGGGGTGACGTTCTGGCATGATATGGCAGCAAAGACGTTTCATGCCAACCGCGAGGTGATCTTGTGTGGCGGGGCGATCAACTCTCCGCAATTGTTGTTGCTTTCTGGGGTGGGTCAACCGCAGGCATTGACGGAGCTAGGGATTCCGCTGGTGGCGGAGGTAGACGGTGTGGGACAGAACCTACAAGATCATCTCGCCATTGCCACCAACTTTGAATCTCGCGTGCCGATTAGCCTGATACGCGGTGAATCCCCCACCAGCTTGGCAAACTTCCTCGCCCGTCGTCAAGGTGCGCTCACCTCTAACGTAGGAGAAGCGAGTGCCTTCCTCAAGACTCACCCCGATCTCCCCTATGAGGATTTGCAACTATTGTTTGCCCCCACTTACTTTGTGGACAACGGCTTCACCCGTCCAGCAGGGCACGGCTTCACGTTGGGGGTCATCAATGTGATGCCCCATAGTACAGGCTATTTGCGCCTGCGCAGTGCTGATCCCAACACGCACCCGATCATTCAACCGCATTACCTCACCGATGAGCGCGATTGGCAAGTCATGCTATACGGCTTGACGCTCACCCGTAAGTTAGCACAGATGCCCGCGTTCGATTTGTACCGCGGCGCGGAAACCATGCCCGGCATCGAAGTCTTAGATGATTCCGTCGCCATGCGTGATTACATAGCGGAATGGTCACAAACGTTGTATCACCCCGTGGGAACGTGCAAGATGACTCCCTCACACGATCCGCTAGGGGTGGTGGATGAGCAATTGCGCGTGCGTGGGGTAGAGGCTCTGCGCGTGGTGGATGCGTCCGTGTTCCCCATCATCCCCAACGGGAACACCAACACCCCCACTATGGCACTAGCAGAACGTGCAGCAGACCTCATCAAGCAGGCGATTTAAGCATGAAAGCACGCTTATTCCACAGTTGGGGTTGGCTTCATCTGGTGAGTGTGCTGGTGTTGCTCCTGCATACCAGCACGCCCGCGACATTCTTCGGGAGATATTCACAGAACGCGCTCATCCTATTGGTGGTGGGGCTAGTCAGTTTGCCGTTCGCCTTCTGGGTGGGAAATCGCTGGGCAAGCATATCACGCCCCCCCTTACCTAGTGGCTTGTACGGGCTTGGTGTGGGAGCGTGTTGGCTTATCTTGGTGGCGACGTGGGCAATGCCGTTTGCTTCCGCCTTGCCCTACCAAGTGATCCGCTTGTATGTCAGCGTGGTCTTGGTCAGCATCACCACATGGATGATGCCCACCTTCACCCCAGCGCGTTGGGCAACACGCCTAGCGATGGGCTTGGGGGTGCTTGCCCTCTTGGGGTTGCTTGGATTGTCCACTCGTTTTCCTGCGGTGTTGTGGGTGGATGAAGCATACATGGCAAGCCTATCATGGAACTTTGGGCAAACCGCTCGGCTAGAACCGCTGGTCTATCGCCATGTCAATACAGAATCCTACGCCCTCATTTATATGGCGTTGGGGGGATGGTATCAGTTGGTGGGCTTTGGCTTTGCACAGGGTCGGGTCTTCTTGTATGGCGTGGCGTTGCTCATGTTGGGCTTCACCTTTTACACCGCGCGACGGGTGTATTCTCGTTCCGCAGCTTGGGCAGTGCTGATCTTGGGTGCGCCCGCCCTGCTCACCCTCAACATCTATCGTCAGGACATCAGCGTTGGGCTATATCTGTCGGTGGCATTCCTGCTATACGCGCTTGCCCATCACACCCAACGGCGCATCTTACACGTGCTGGTTGGCTTCTTCGTGGCGTTTGCCACTGACGGGCATCCATCCGCGTATCGCTTCAGCTTCGCGTTCGGCGTGGCATACGCGCTGGAAAACTTATTGCAGATGATTCAACAAAAGCGTTTCTTCGTTGACCTCTCGCTGATCTATCTGGCAATCGGAGGGGTCATCGGCGTGGCAACCTACGTGGGAATCTACGCCACCCTCGCCCAAGACTTCTTGACGCTTGCCTCACGCTCCCCCTTCTTAGAAGTTTCCACGCCGTGGTATCGCCTGATCGCCGAGCAATTGCTTGTGCCGTTGGGGGCGATTCCACTTGTACTAGGCTGTGCGGTGTTGGGGGCAGGGGTAGCAGTACGCCTTGCCCATCCGCTCAACCGTGTGCTGGTGGTGGTGTGGGCGGTCAATATGGGCTTCATCGCCTTCTTCTATGGTTTCTATCGTAGCTATTACCTTGCCCACAGCATCGGGATTTACCTGCTCTTGGCGGTTGCCCTCGTCTATGTGATGATCGAACAGTTGCACGTTTCGCCCATGATGGTCTTAAGTGGCTTGGCGATGGCATCGCTCGGCTTGACCGTGCATCGGGTGGGCTTCTCCGATTTGGCGGTTGGCTATCACGAAGCATTTGCCCTAGCGGATGCCGTGCGAGAATACGTCCCGCCCGATGAACGCTTGGTGGGGATTGACCCCATGTACTTTCGGATGGCGGACTATGCCGATTTTGTCGAAGTGGCATCTGCCCCGTGGCTTGCTAACCGCGAGGGGATCACGCGCTTGGAAGCGTGGGAACGCATTCAACCCAGCGCGGTGGTGATCGTCGAAGGCTACCCCACCCCCCCGGATGAGGCGTTACGCGCGTATGTCGCCCAAGACGGTTGGGAGCGCGTGGCATGTTGGGAGGGGGAGCGCGTGGGTCATGTTGATTTGTTCATGCGTTCGCCCATTCCCCCCGTTGAATCCCCTACTTGTCAATCTATCAAGGATACCCCATGACTGCTACCGCTCCTGCTTCCGCCAACCAACGCCTGCGCCAGTGGCTTTGGACATTGTTGCGCGTGATCTTTGTCTTGTTGATCTTCTGGTTTTTGTTCCGCAACGGAAACATCACTTGGGCTGAAGTGTGGGGACATCTGCAATCACTCAACCTGTGGTGGTTGTCGCTCGGTTCGGTGGTGTGGTTGTTCTCGTTGGTGATCGCCAGCGTGCGTTGGAAGGCAATGGTGAACGTGTACAACTCGCGCGTGACGGTGTTAGACCTGACCGCGCTCAACTTGATCGGGGTCTTCTACGCGACTTTCCTGCCGGGCATGGCAAGCGGTGATGTCATTAAAGGGGTGTATCTGGCACGCGACGAGGCAACCGATAAAGTATTGGTGATGAGTTCCGCGATCATGGAGCGGTTGATCGGTTTGACGGTTAACGGGCTGGTGGCGTTGGTGGCGTTGGCGTTCAGTCCGACGATGCTTGCGCTGTTGAACTTGCCTCGCGCATGGGTGGTGGGGTTCATCGCCCTCACCTTGATCGGCATTGCTGTCGGGTTGATGGTGACGCGCTGGCTTTCTCAACAGCAGACACACTTGCCCAAGTGGGTGCGTATGGTGGCAGATCCGCTGGTGCTATACATGAGTAAACCACGTGCGTTAGTGGTGGGGGTGATTGCCAGTGTGGTCTATTTCGGGGTATGGTCTGCTTCGTTGTGGATGTATGGAATTGCCAGCGGAATCGGTCACTTGGGATATTTCACCTTCTTGTTGTTGTTGGCGGTCATCAACGTGATTCAATTCTTGCCAATCAGCATCAATGGCTTGGGCGTGCGTGAAGCCACGTTGGTGAGCATCTTGGCGGTGTATGGGGTGAATGAAGCGCAGGCGGTGGCATTCTCGTTGCTCATTCCGTTGATCGGGCTGGTTGCCGCGGGGATGGGGGGCATCCTCACCCTGATAGACTATCGCCCCAGCCAAGCCCCTCTTGAGCCATGAGCGCAACCATGCAACCGTTACAACTGCCACT
>JBMOEO010000117.1:0-10157 GCA_049318945.1 Phototrophicaceae bacterium
AACATGTTATATTGTGGTTGTTCCATCGTGGGAGGGATCAAGTTATATTGACGAGCAACCGCGTATGCCTCCATCAATTCTTGAGCAGACCATTCGCTGGTGCCCCAATACAACACATCCCCACGATGAATCAGTTCCGTCATAGTGCGGACGATTTCTTCCATCGGGACTTTGGGGTCGGGGCGGTGGCAGAAGTATAGATCGAGGTAATCACATTGCATGCGTTCAATCGCTTGATAGGCAGCATCATAGATGTGCTTGCGAGAAAGCCCACGTTGAATGGGGGATGGGTCTTTGAGTGCGCCACCAAATACTTTACTGCTCACGATGTAGCTATCACGTCGCCAGCCAGCTTTTTGCAAGACTTCTCCCATGATGGTTTCAGCTTGCCCATGAGCATACACTTCTGCATTATCAAAGAAGTTGCAACCGCGATCATACGCCGCTGCCATGATTTCCAATGCCGCGGGGATGTCAAGTTGGTTGCTGAACGTCACCCATGCACCGAATGAAAGCACGCTTACCTGTAAGCCTGATTTGCCTAATCTACGAAATTCCATGCTCTTACAAACTCCTTTTTCATTAAACCGCATTGAACAGTATACCACTTGCCCCCCCATAAAAACACACACCCCTAAGCGAATGGCACATTCGTAGGGGTGCGGTTCTTAAGGGCGGTCTCCGCGTAAGCGTGCTAATTCTGCTTCCAGTTCAGCACGCCGTTGTTGGCTTGCCGATGTAGCCGCGGCTTGGGCACGTTGATAGGATTGGATCATCCCTTGACGAAAAGGCTTGCCCTTTTTGGGAGCAACCAACATGACCAATACATAACCCACCAACATCCCTAGCAACAAACTGACGAGCCAACCTAAACCACGACGTAACATAGGGGGCACCCTTTCGCTTGATTGTGTGGTCATTACAGTATGACATGCCTGAACGATTTTTCCAAACCGAAACCTGTTTAGCGATTGTCCCACAAACTTTGATAGCCGGGGAAAGTATGCGCCAACGCTTCGGGAAGTGCGCTACGGAATGCCACCAATCCATGTCCACTTGCCAACTCAACGAAGCGGTACTCCGTGTCTTGGCGTTGACTTAGGGTTTTGGATAGGAGTTGATTGGGCAATAAGAAACGTGCCTTTGCTTCATAACGTCCAACGGAATGGAAGATTCGCTGGGGCAATACACGCGCATTCTTCATGCTTTCGATATATTTTGCCAACTTATCTTGGGCGATCCCTTTGCCCAAAGGAGGGGAGAACAGCATCAAGCCGCTGAAGATAGCAGGATTCTTGAGGGTGGCATCCATAGCAGCGATTGCCCCAGCAGACGCACCACCCATTCCTAAATTGGTGGGATCAATGCGGTAGTGGGTTTGCAAGAAGGGGATTAGCTCGGTCATGATGAATTTGTAGTATTGTTCATTTGCCACATAATCCCGTATGCGGTCTTCTTGGTTGCCACTTTGCACCATAGCAATGACCACCGGTGCCATCCGCCCGTGTTTCACCAGCACATCCGCCATCATCGGCACTTGTAACGGGGAGACCATCCACTGACCATCCTGCAAAATCAACAGCGGATAAGTCAGGTTACTTTCTTTGTAGGCAGGGGGCGTATGTACCCATATCTTGCGCCCCATCACGCCGAGTTGCTTGCTATCCATCTTATGCTCAACCGTGTCGCCATGATTCCCACTCTTCATCAATGCCCAATCCGGGAACGGGCGTGCCTTTGGCATTTGCAAAACCGAGACATCAATGGTGGCGGTTTGCATTTGTCTGGGGTTGTGGGTGTCTATCTTCCAGTGTTTGCTCACTCGCGTGGTCAGGTTGGTTTCTTTGGCAAGGGGGGTCATCGGATCGTTAATGGCGATCAAGTAATCTAGTAAATCATCTTCAGCAAAAACATGATTGACATAATGTAAATCCGTTCCCTCCAATTGAATCATCGGTTTAAGCGGAGGATCCATTTTGAGGTTATCCAGATTGAGCGCGGCAGATTCAACCCGTGAGCCAGTACAGATGAAGGTTGCTTCTGTTCCATTAATCCAGGGCCACTCGGTGCGCTCTTGTAAAAGGGCATCCACCAGTGCCTGTCGCTGGTCTGCTGATACATTCCAAGCCTCTGCCAAAAAGCTAGAAAAACTACTCCATCCCACCATAATGATCTTTCTCCGAGTGTAATGTCCTGTTTATGTTTCACCTAGTATAACCCATCCCCTTCAGAATAGGACTTGTATGGTGCATCAACTTTTGATAGTTTGTGTAGGATTTTTTCGGCATCAAACTGGAGTGAATGGCATGAAGCGGACGGTTCTCATTGATCTTGCTATATTGGTTTTAGTGATGTTCCTCATTGTGGCTTGTGGAGGCACGGTTGCCCCAACCCCCGCCCCCATCCTTGAGGCATCCCCTGTGGCAACAACCGCCCCAACCGTTGGGGAAAACGTTGCCCTCGTGAACGGCGTTCCTATTTCGGTTGCCTATTTTGAAGAGGTGTTGGCGCGTCAACAAAACGGGTTAGCCGTGGCGGATGTCACCGCGCTACAGGACAAGGTATTGAACGACCTCATCACCCAGTCCCTGATTGAACAGCAAGCACAGCAACGCGGCATCAGTGTGAGCGATGAGATGCTAGATGCAGAAATTGCGACGTTGCAAGCTCTCGTGGGGGATGATCCCACCGCATGGCAAGCATGGCTAGACCAAAATCTATATACTGAAGCCAGCTTTCGAGAAGAGCTACGCGCCCAACTCATCATTACCCAAATGCGTGATTTGGTGGTGGGGGAAGTCGCCAGCGACACCACCCAAGTACATGCCCGCCACATCTTGGTTAGCACCAAAGAACAGGCTGATGAAGTTTTGGTGCGCTTGGACAATGGGGAAGACTTTGTAGAATTGGCGCGTCTCTACTCTTTGGATGTCACCACGCGCGAAGAAGGAGGGGATTTGGGCTGGTTCACCGAGCTAGAATTACTAGAGCCGTTGGTGGCACAAACTGCCTTCTCGTTAGAAGTGGGACAAATTTCTCCCCCCATTGCCACCCGATTAGGCTATCATATAATTCAAACACTTGAATTTGATACCTTGCCCCTGACCGCTGATAAGCAAGAGGAAGTGGCAAAAGCCATCTTTACCGAGTGGATCAATACCTTAAACGATAGCGCGGTGATTGAGCGATACCGCTAAGATAGCTAACCCAAGAGGAACAAGGTTATGGCGAACTCACGCATTTACGATATTCTAGCAAGTGTATTTATGGTGCTGGCTTTGGTTGCACTGGTCTCCTTCATCTACATTGGAGTTTCAACACCGCCCCCTGCTACACCCGTGCCGATCCTCCCAACAATAGCCGTGATGGCACAATTGCCCACGTCTACCGAAGTGGTGCCGGTGGGTCCTCCCACCTTGCCCCCCACCTTCACTGCTACTGCACCGCCCAGCGAAACAGCCGTAGCCAGTCCGTTGCCTGCCAGCATCACGCCAACCATCACCGATACGCCCACGCTCACCCTCACGCCGATAGCCAGTGCGACCTTCACGCCCACCGTCACCCCCACTGTCACCAATACCCCGCGTGAACCCTCCGCCACGCCCACCATGACGCGCTCTCCTTTCCCCTTCCAGCCCGCTACAACGGTTAACTATGTTGCCAATACCTTCAACTCTCAAGCATGTGCGTTTCAGGCAATTGGGGGGCAAGTGTTGGATATGAATGGGCAGGGTGTTCAAGGGGTGATCGTTCATGCGTTTGGCGCGAACGGCTTTGACGTTTCTACCACAAGCGGATTCTCTAGTGCGTATGGCTTGGGTGGGTTTGAAATCCCCGTAGACAGCAAGCCCAATGCCAATGCTTACTTCATCGAGTTGAAGTCTGCGTTGGGAACGGTTTTATCAGAACAAGTGCAAGTGCAGTTCCCTGCCAAATGTGAGGGGAACATCGGCTTCATCACTTGGCAACAAACACGCCCGATCAACTAACTGGGGAGATGCCGTTGCTCATGCGTGCTTTCATGCCTCATCTGCTGGGTATCTTCCTGCTCATGATGGGGGGGGGTATCTGGAATAATCGTGTGTTTGCTCAAACACCCACGCCTCCCACCACGCCCGATTACGTCCTGTTCACCGAACCCTTGCAGGGTAAGCATGACTTACAGGTGAATGATTTGGCTTTCAGCCGTGATGGGACGTTCTTGGCAAGTGGGAGCAATGATATTACCACGCGCCTATGGTCGCTAGAGGATGCCACCGAACGCTTACGTTTAGACGGGCAATTGAGCGAAGTCCGCGCGATTGCCTTCCATGCCACTGATACCCAACTCATCACGGGAGGGTTCACTGGTCAGGCGTATTTTTGGGATATTCAAACCGCCACCCGTAGCACGCGACTAGGGTACACCTCCCCGATCATTGACCTGACGGTCTCGGATGATGGCGAGTGGTTGGCGTTGGGCGTGGGGGATGGCACGGTACGCCTGTTCGATTTGCAGGATACCAGCACAGAAGCTCAAGTTCTGGTGCAAGACGGGCTTGCCATTCGTTCGCTGGCATTTACAGCGGATGCCACTTTGTTAGCGGTGGCGGTTGGCTTCCCTGCCGATCATGTGGTCTTGTGGGAACGAGAAACAGGTGAGCGTGTTGCCACTTTACAAACGCATGAGCAAGCCGTCAATGCTTTGCGCTTTACAAGCGACGGCGCATATTTGCTTTCAGCAAGCGATGATCGTACCGTGAATGTTTGGCAACTCGCCAACAATGGGGTGATCCACCAATGGGAACATGCCGCTCCTGTACAGGCGTTGGATGTTGCGCCCAACGGATGGGTGCTATCCTCTGATGATCGGGGCGGGCTATATCTGTGGGAACTGACCAACGGAATCCTGCTACAAACTTGGGACTTTAGCCCCCATCAAGCGATCACCGCCGTTGAGTTTAGCCACGACGGACAAACGGTTGCGTTAGGCACGCGCGACGGGACGATCATTCTAGGACAAGTCAACGATTCAATAGGAGAATGAGAGATGAACCTCGATAAAAAACGTCAGCAGATTAAAGAATTTCTCTTTGATGATTTGCTGGAATTTTTGGAAGAAACGGGCGCAACCAACAGCGTCACCCCGGATGAGATTGCCGCTTTGATTGATGAGCCAATTGAATTGGTGATGCAGTGCATGGAAGAGATGCAGGTAGAAGGCGTGCTTGCTATTGAGCCAGACGCAGATGGCGTGTGGCAAGTGCGCTTGACTGATGAAACGCTGGCGCGTTTGTTGGAAGAAATGCGTGCGGCGGGCTGGATTCCCCCTGAACACGATGATGACGAAGACGGTCAGGACTGGTCATTGAATCATTTCGATTAAGAGATAGTTAAATCCTTTTGTGAAAGCCTGCCTCTCAAGCGTAATATAAAGGAATTTGATGTATGCTTTTTGCTGACATAAAAACAAGGATGATGTATAATGAACCGTGTTATACATTTCGTATTCATCTTTGTATCAGTTCGGTAAAAAGATATGGTATTCCATTCCAACCTTGAGTTAAAGCTATTGCTTGTTGATGATGATGAAGATGAATATATCCTCATAAAGAGCATGTTAAGCGTGTTTGGGGGACGCTATGTCCTCACATGGTCGCCATCCTATGCAGATGCCTTGTCAAAAATCCGCCAAGAATCCTTTGATGTGTATCTGCTGGATTATCTACTTGGCGACCAAAACGGCTTAGACCTCATCAATCATCTTGGCTCACCGATTGGAAACCTGCCGATCATCGTCATGACGGCGCAAAGCAAGCCCGGTCTCGATCTGGAAGCGTTGCGATATGGGGCAACGGATTACCTGAATAAGAATAAACTGGATATAGAAACCTTAGAGCGTACCATCCGCTATGCCTATGAGCGTTCCCAAAACATCCACCAACTACGACGGAGCGAAGAACGCTATCGGGCAATTGTGCAAGCACAAACCGAGCTTCTGGTTTTGTTTGACCCCAAAGGACGCTTGACCTTCATCAACGAACCCTTCGCTCGCTTCTTCAACTCCACAGTGAGCCAGCTATTGGGGGCGGTCTTCTCTGAATACGTTGCCCCCTCCAGCCACAAAAAGCTACAAATCGCGCTCCAGCGTTTGTCCCCTGTCACCCCCATTTCTGTGGTGGAGTTGCAGATGCAAAACGAAACGGACAAAGATGAGATGAACACCATCTACCATCAATGGAACTTTCGTGCGTTGTATGATGAGGCAAACCGCTTGATAGAATATCAAGGGGTAGGAACAGACATCACCGAGCGCAAGCGCACCGAAAGCAAGCTAAACCAGCGCATTCAAGAATTGAACGTGTTGCAGGCACTCGAAGTTGAACTCACCCAAACCCTGAACATTGATAGCGTCTTAAGCCTTGCGGTGGATTCTGCCATGCGTTTGAGCAAGGCGGACATTGCCAGCGTGATGCTATTTGATGAAGAGGGCAACCCCATGATTACGCGCACTCTGGGCGGGATACCCGATCAACCCCCGCCTAACGTGCTTGCTCATGGGGAAACTAACGGGATGGTGCGTCGTGCGTTGGGTAGCTCAGAAGCGGTGTTACTCTTTCGCAGTGACCATGACCCCAACTTTTCTCCCAGCAACGAGCGTGTGCAGGGGCAGATGATTGTGCCGTTGGTCTCGCAAGAGCGGTTGGTGGGCATGATTGATCTTGAAACGCAAAAGGCAGAACGCTTCACCCATGAAATCTTCAATCTCATTCGCTTGATTGCCGCACGTATCGCCGCCGCTTTGGATAATGCCCGCTTGTATGACCAAGCACGCACCCAACTGGAAGAGTTGCGCATGCTCTACAAACAGATTAGCGATCTGGAGCAACTCAAGACCGATATGATCCGCATTGCGGCGCATGACTTGCGCAATCCGTTGGGGGTGATGCAGGGCTATATCGAGATGATGCTCATGGATTTTCAGGATTTTTCGCCAGAAGAAGAAACCGCCTCCAGCGTAGAGATTGGGCGGTATCGCAATTACTTAATGAGCATGCTACGGGCGAACGACCGCATGCAAAAGATCACCCGTGATATTTTGTCGTTGGAGAAAATTGAAGAGCGGTTAGATACCGAGCATGAACCGCTTGACCTAACCAATGTGATTCGCTATGCCTACTATGAATTGGTGGAACAGGCGAAAACAAAACGGCAAAACTTCGTCCTGTCTATTCCCGATCAGCCCACCTACATTATTGGGGACTTCACCCAACTGGCAGAAGCAACCGTTAACTTGGTGAACAATGCGATTAAATACACCCCAGAGGAAGGAACGATTGAGATCAGCTTAGAGTATGACGGGGATGCCGCCATCTTTGAGGCGATTGATACGGGCTACGGTATCCCGTTAGAGATGCAGTCGCGTATGTTTCAACCGTTCTATCGGGTACAAACCAAAGAGACCCACCAGATTGAGGGGACAGGCTTGGGCTTACACCTTGTTAAGCGCATTGTTGAGCGTCATCATGGGCGGATGATTTTCCGTAGCACGTATGGCGTGGGCAGTACGTTTGGCTTTCAAATACCGGCAATTAGACCCAGCAAAGACCGATGATGATTTCTTATAGACTATTGCTTGTTGATGATGATGAAGACGAATTTTTACTGACCAAAGCCGTTGTAAAAGACATGGCGGGCTTTGGTCATGTCTTGGATTGGGTGGATAACTTTGAGGATGGCTTGGCAATCATCCTTAAGAATGAACATGATGCCTACATATTAGATTACCACTTGGGGGCAAAGAACGGGGTCGAACTCATCCAGCTGGCACGCACGCAAGGTTCACGTGCGCCCATGATTATCCTAACGGGCTTTGACACAGGGGGCATTGATGAACTCGCGCTAGAAGCTGGCGCAAGCGACTACCTTGAAAAGTGGATGCTCAGTCCTCATTTATTGGCGCGTTCGTTGCGCTATGCCATCCGCCAACAAGAACAACACAATCAACTAGAAGACCTTGTGCAACAGGTTCAACAACTGGAACAAGCGAAAACTGATATGCTCCGCGTGGCGGCGCATGACTTGCGCACCCCGCTCACGGTTTTACATGGCTATGCCGAGTTGCTACGCGAAGACCTCTATACACAAATGAGCGAGCAACACCGCTTTTTCTTGGATGAGCTAACCAACGGGTTCATGCGCATGCAGAAGATGGTCAGCGATATTCTCTCCCTAGAGCGCATTGAACGCCAACGGGCGCAAGGCTACACCGATAAGGTCAATCTGGTGGAAACGGTGCAATCCGCTTATGGGTTATATCACGGCAAAAGTGGGCACGACCTCAGCTTGACCACCGCCCCAGTAGCGGTGTGGGTCTATGGTGATCCCACTGAACTGGGCGAAGCGATCAGCAATTTGATAGCCAACGCCATCAAATATACCCCAGAAGCGAGCGGACACATTCAAGTTTCACTCATGCACGAGGGAGAAAACGCCGTCTTCCGCGTGAAAGACAATGGCTATGGTGTTCCTCACAATATGCAAGCCAAACTGTTTGAGCCATTCTACCGCGCCAAGACCGCCGAAACGCGCAAGATCGCCGGCACGGGATTGGGGTTACATCTAGTGAAACGTATTATTGAACGCCATAAAGGAACAATCTTGTTTGAAAGTGTCCATCAACACGGAAGCACGTTTGGGTTTCAGATTCCTCTAGTCAAAGATCGGGGGCGCGGATGAGTATCATGCCCCATCCGTGCCGTGTGTTGTTGGTTGACGATAACACGGATGCCTATCAAACGGTGAAAGACCTGCTACGAAGCCAGCGCGAATACCACTTTGAATTGGATTGGCTGATGGATGGTCAATCGTTCCTGCAACAATTACCCACGTTCTCTCAACGCTATGATGTTTGTTTGATGGATTACAACTTGGGCGACTATAACGGGCTAGAGTTGCTACAACGCGCACAAGCCCAAGAGTCACCCATCCCCTTCATCATGCTGACGGGACATACTGACCCCACCATTGACGATGAAGCCTTGAGCCTGGGGGCGGCGGATTTCTTGAACAAGGCGAACTTGCGGGCTTCTCTGCTGGTGCGTTCCATCCGCTATGCCATCAAACAGCAACAGGATAAGCTCCAGTTGCTGGCGTTGTATCACCAAGTTCAAGAATTGGAACAACTCAAAAGCGATATGATTCGTATCGCCGCCCATGACTTGCGTAACCCGTTGATGGTCATTTTGAATTATGCGCATTTTATGGGACAAGAACCGCATGCTCCCCTCACCCCCAACCAACAAGATTATTTAGCAACGATCATCCAAAACGTACAGCGGATGCAAGCCATCATCAACGAGATTCTCTCGCTAGAGCGCGTCCAAATGGGCAACCGTGATAACTTCCAAGCGGTTGATCTGTCGGAGTTGGTGCAGATGATCTACAGCGAGCTTGATCCAACGGAACAGCCCGTTCGGCTTTCCCTCTCTGCATCGGAAGAACCGCTATGGGTCTTGGGCGATCTATCTTTCCTGCGTGAGGCGATTGATAACTTGATCCTCAACGCGATCAAATACACGCCCGCCGATAAGCGCGTAGAGATTAAGGTGATGCCACACAACAACCATGCAGAAGCACACTTTACCGTGTGTGACGAGGGCTATGGCATTCCGCTAGAACAACAAGCTAAACTCTTCCAACCGTTTTACCGCGTGAAAAGCAAAGAGACCCGCTCCATTCAAGGGACGGGCTTGGGGCTATACTTGGTCAAAACCATCATTAAGCGACATGGTGGAGAAATCATCTTTGAAAGCGAATATGGCAAGGGGAGTACCTTTGGCTTTCGCTTACCTCTGCTCTCCGAGAGCGAAGCGCATCCCGCCGTTTAACCCTCCTGATCCCCAAAGGCAAAATTTGCCCTCTTGTGGTTTTTACGGTAACATCAATGTAATCTTGTTAAGGGTTAATGTAACCTTGATGGTGGCGTAACAGAACTCACCCTAGTTCTGCCCAAAGATTTAATGATCTTGTTTTAGGATAACATGGGTGTTCTGTGTATGCTGACATCACACAAGCAAAATCTAGCATAGCCTTTCAAAAGGGAGACAAATTACATGTTGAAGCAATCTGATGTTGAAGGACGTTTGCGCCTTTTCCGTTTTGGGTTATTGGTTATC
>JBMOEO010000118.1:0-9879 GCA_049318945.1 Phototrophicaceae bacterium
TGCGACCAAGACAATGATTACTAAATTGGTGACTAACCCTTTACGCATTGAACTTTAACCTTCAATATCTGCTACCTATTCGGTCATTATACAATCCATTTGTGTTTCGTCATGTTAGACTAAAACCAATGTTTTGTTATTCAATACGGAAAGGATTGCTCATCAATGGACAAATCCGAAGTTGTTGCTTATTGCTTACAGAAGCGTGGTGCAAATCTATCCTACCCCTTTGGTGATGAGGTGATGGTGTTCAAAGTGATAGAGAAGGTCTTTGCCCTCATCCCGTCCGTAGCCGATCAACACACCATCAGCTTGAAATGTGATCCTGACCATTCGCACTTGTTGCGCTCTAGTTTTCCTCAACACATCACCGCCGCCTATCATCTCAATAAACGCCATTGGAATACGGTACAGCTGATGGATGGGCTGGACGATGATCTCATCATGGAATTGATTGATGAATCCTATGATCTAGTTGTGCAAAAACTCACCCAGAAGCAAAAGGCGGAATTGGCTTCGAGCTTGCATGAGGATAAATGATTCCTTAATCTATCTTGCTACCGCACCAACTTGGGTATATTCTTGCCCATAGACAACAGGGGAGCTTGTGTAAACAGGCTGAGAGGGCATGTAACGCCATGCCGACCCTTTGACCTGATCCAGATAATGCTGGTGTAGGGAGAAGATGTCGCTATACAGCGGTCTATCCTACCACCTTATCGACGTATGGGGTGGTTTTTTGCTATACGGCACTGGGTCATCTTGTTTATTCTAATGAGTGAGGTGACGAATGCGAAAGTTTTTGTGGATGCTGACGGTCTTGTTCAGCACTTGGATGGCAAATGGGGCAGCGGCGCAAAGCCTCCCGTTTGAAGGCGTAACCTTGAGGGTTTTGGCACATGATAGCTTCTTCTTTACTCCTGACGTTTTAGCGCGATTTGAGGCGGAAAGCGGGATGACGGTTGAAATCATCCGCGCCGGTGATGCCGGCTTGATGCTCAATCAAGCGATCCTAAGCCGAGAGAATCCTCTCGCCGATGTGCTGTTCGGCGTAGACAATACCCTCCTAAGCCGTGCGCTTGAGGCGCAACTCTTCATCCCATATCAGTCCCCTGCATTAGAAGCCGTGCCTGATGAATTTGAACTAGACCCAACCTTTCAGGTTACGCCTATTGATTATGGGGATGTCGCCCTCAATTATGATGTGGCGTGGTTTGAAGCAAACGGCATACCCGCCCCAACCAACCTAGACCAATTGCTAGACCCACAGTATAAAAGCCTGCTGGTTGTCCAAGACCCGATCCTCTCCTCGCCAGGGTTGGCGTTCGTCCTCACCACCTTTGCCAACTATGGCACAGAAGGGGATGAGACATGGCTTGATTACTGGGCGGGCTTGGTGGAGAACGATGTCCTTGTGGTGGCAGACTGGACAACTGCCTATTACACCGAGTATTCGCTATATGGTGGGGAGCGTCCCATCGTGGTGAGCTATGCCACTAGCCCGATTGCAGAAGTGGTTTTTGCCTCATCCCCGTTAGAAGTCGCGCCTAGTGGGGTGATCGCCAGTGCAGGCGCAACCTTCCGCCAGATTGAATTTGCTGGCATCTTGGCAAACACCTCACAAGTTTCAGCGGCACAGGCATTCATTGACTTTTTGCTGAGTGAACCCTTTCAAGCGGATATGCCCTTGAACATGTTCGTCTTCCCCGTGCGTGATGAAGTTCCCCTGCCACAAGCCTTCACTGACTTTGCTGTGCCCATCGAAGCATCGGCGAGTGTGCCCTATCCTGAGATTGAGGCATCGCGTGAAACTTGGCTAGAACAATGGGCAGAAGTCGTCCTTCGCCCATGAGGTTTCCCCATCTATACAGGCATGGGCAGATCTTGCTTGTGCCTGTGGTGTTCCTGTTGCTCTTCTTCGTTTACCCCCTAGTCACCATTTTATGGGTGAGTTTCCAATGGGTGGGTGGGGGCGTGCGTGAAGTGCTGGCAGATGCGACCACTTGGTATGTGGTGGGGTTCACCTTGCGCTTGGCGGTGGTTTCGGTGGTGGCAACGCTTTTACCATCGTTGTTTGCTAGTTTCGTTTTTGCCCGTTATCAATTTTGGGGACGAGAGTTCTTCCTCGCCTTGAGTTTGCTTCCGTTTGTGTTGCCCATTAGCGTTACTGCCAACGCTTTCACCGCTTTATTGGGGGAACAGGGGATCATCACCGTATGGCTTCAACACACGCTGGGGACAGAAATCCACCTAGCGCAGTCCTTCTCTATGTTGATCTTGGTACACGTCTTTTACAACTACCCCTTAGCATCACGCATGCTAACCATCTATTGGCGTGAGAATGGCTTAGCACTGGAGACGGTTGCTCGTGTGTATGGAGCTTCTGCGTGGGTGTTGTGGTGGCGCGTTCGGTTGCCAATCTTGTTTCCGATGTTGGCATCCGTGAGCTTATTGGTCTTTGCCTTTTCATTCACCAGTTTTGGGACGGTTTTGCTTTTGGGGGGGAATCGGCATGTCACCCTTGAAGTTGAAATCTACCGTCAAGCGGTTGGCTTTCTAAACTTTCAGGGGGCGGCATGGTTATCCTGTTTGCAACTTGTCTTGATGGGGACGGTGTTCACCGTCTACGGCACGCTACAACGCTCATGGCTAACCGCAACTCGCATCCGTCCACAACCGCTACGCCCTAGCGTCACCCTGACGGATAAACTGTGGCTTGGGGGGCAAGCCATTCTGTTCGTGGTATGCTTGCTCCCGTTGGTGGCGTTGGTTTGGTCATCGTTGTACACAGGGGGAGAATGGTCATGGGCAGGGTATCGTGGTTTGCTTTTGTTGGAACGTCGCTCGGTGTTAACCGAACCGCCCATCTGGGCAATGGTGCATTCGGTGCGTTTCGCCATGCTCACCATGATAGGCGCGTTATTGCTGGGTGGGGTGCTGGCGTATGAATTGCGACGGATGCGTTCGCGCTGGGCAGGGTGGTTAGACTGGCTCTTCATGTTGCCCCTTGCCACCAGCACGGTGACGCTCGGCTTTGGGTTCATCGTTGCCCTAGATGAGCCTCCGCTCAATTTGCGCACTTCCTTCTGGATGATTCCCATTGCGCATACCCTAGTTGCGTTGCCGATGGTCATCCGAACCTTGCTCACATCATGGCGTTCTATTCCCGATGCACTGTATGAGGCATGCCGTTTAGCAGATACATCGCCCTTGAAGACATTTCTACAGGTGGAGTTTCCCCTATTGCGTGGGGCATTCATCACTGCGGGCATGGTTGCTTTTGCCACTAGCCTGGGCGAATTTGGCGCAACCCTCTTCATTGCGCGTTCTGATTTTCAAACCGTTCCGCTCGTGATCTATCGCTTGTTGGGGCAACCCGGTAGCAACAACTACAGCCAAGCAATGGCATTGAGTGTGCTGCTGTTGATGCTAACCGCGTTCGGTTGGTTGGGCATTCGTTTTCTGGCTTATCAGGATAAACGTTAACCATGCACTATTGTTGTTACTGTGGGCGGATGCAACATCGTTGCACATGCCAGCAAACCGACAGCCCATTACAACGGTTTCTCACGCTTGCCGTTCCCACCAAGCCCTACCATCCCTGCTATCAACCGACACCTTATAAGCGTGGTGTGCCCCCCTTGCTCAAACAACGCCAACGCGCCCAACTCAAAAAGCATTACGCCATTTACTATGAGCAATTGGTAGCACATCTAGGAGCCAAGTGTGGACATTGTGGAGAGGGAGGGCGGTTGGTGCTTGACCACATTATCCCGATTGCTAAGGGGGGCATCAGTGAGTTGACTAACTTACAATTGTTATGCCCCCGTTGCAACTTGGCTAAAGGCAAATTAGCTTATCGGTGTGTCACTCGTTTAACGGATGGCTAAACTGGAGATGCCAGCATGCTTGTTGATATAGTTGAGCCAGCCCTTCGCATTGAAGTTTCCCCATTGGTTATGTGCAACCGTTTTATCGCTAGGAACTTCTTTGAGCCTTTCGGCAAGGGCAAGTGTTTGGTAACGAGTTTGCTCAAACAGGGGTTTAAGTGTTTCGTATGGAACATCATTTGCGGGGCGAAAGGGATCATAGTCCCCACTGTAATCAGAGCCATCCAGCAAACCTTGCGCCTTATGTTGACACCAGATTTCAATCCCGATGATATGGGCTGCCCATCCATGGTTCGAGGTAGTGTGCCCCGCTTTCGCAATGCGTTCAGCAACCAAGCCTTTGTTGCGTTTCAACTCGCCGATGAGTTGGTCAAGCGAGGACTGATTAACGGGCAGTTGGAAAAACAACCAGCCGATGCCATGTTCAATGTTGCTCATATAGATTCCTCTGTTTCTCATGCCCCCCGCCATGTTGATGAGCGGGGGGGATGGACGATACAAACTTTAGATGTCTAAGTTGCGGACGTTCTTGGCGTGGGTTTGGATGAAGCGACGACGTGGCGGAACATCCGAACCCATCAGCATATCAAATACGCGATCTGCTTCGGCGGCATCATCAATGTTCACCTGCAACAAAGTACGCGCTTCTGGATCCATGGTGGTTTCCCATAGTTGCGAGGCGTTCATCTCTCCCAACCCTTTATAGCGTTGTACCTTGACCCGTTCAGGCGTTTTGAAATTCTTCAAAGCGCGGCTCATCAAGTCCTGCTCATTGAAGCCGGCTTCGTTGTAGACATACTCTATCTGCTTTCCGCTAGAAAGCTGGAAGATGGGCGGTTGGGCAATGTATAAATGCCCTTCGGTGATGAGCGGTAACATGTGGCGGAAGAAGAAAGTGAGGAGCAGGGTACGGATATGGCTTCCATCTACATCCGCATCGGTCATCACAATGACGCGCCCATAGCGTAGACGCTTAATGTCGAAGTCATCCCCGATGCCTGTTCCCAATGCCGTCACCAAAGACTTCACTTCGTTGTTGTCTAAAATCTTATGGAGGCGTGCCCGCTCGGTGTTGAGGATTTTCCCACGCAAGGGCAAGATCGCTTGGAAGTGGCGGTCGCGCCCTTGTTTAGCAGTTCCCCCTGCAGAATCCCCTTCCACGATATACAGTTCCGCGTCTTGGTCATGGCTAGAACAATCCGCTAACTTGCCGGGGAGGGTGGTGCTTTCCAACAAACTGGGTCCGCTACGTACCAAATCACGCGCTTTGCGTGCTGCTTCACGGGCGCGTTTGCTGGTCATACACTTGTCAATGATCTTGCGTGCTTCGCGCGGGTTCACCTCTAAAAATTCATTGAAGGCTTCCGTCACCACTTGCGAGACCACCCCTTGTAACTCACTATTCATCAGCTTCACTTTGGTTTGGCTTTCAAATTGTGGGTCAGGATGCTTCACACTCACAATCGCGGTGATGCCCTCTAAGGTGTCGCTTCCGCTTAGGTTGGTATCCTTCTCTTTGATGAATCCCGCCTTGCGTGCATAGCGATTCAAAACGCTGGTGACAGCACTGCGCAACCCCGTAAGGTGCGATCCTCCATCGGGAGTGTTGATCGTATTGGCGAAAGCCAACTCGGTGACACTAGAGGACTCGGTATACTGAAAAGCAACTTCTACCCCAACTATAAAGGGTGGTTTGCTGTCTGGTGTCACTTCAACATCGCGTTCCATTTGTACCACTGGGTGCAATGCACGGCGCGAGCGGTTCAAGTAACGCACGAACGAGCTGATACCCCCCTCAAAGTAGAAGGTGCTTTCATGGGGGACGGGGCTAACGCGCTCATCGCGTAAGGTGATGCTAACGCGCCGTGTGACGAATGCCATCTCACGGAAGCGTTGTGCCAGCGTTTGATAGTTGAACTCGTTTGTATCCATCACTGTGAAATCAGGATGGAATAGAATGGATGTCCCGGTGCTTTCTTCAGGCGTAAGCGAGCGAACCTGCTCAACAGGGCTAGTGACGCGCCCACATGAATAGGTTTGTTGCCACAGATAGCCGTCACGCGCCACTTGTACCACCAGCGATTTAGAGAGGCCATTCACTGCAGAAACCCCCACACCATGTAACCCACCACTCACCTTATAGGCGGTGTTGTCAAACTTGCCCCCCGCGCCCACTTCCGTCATCACCACTTCTAGCGCAGAGCGTCCACTTTTGTGAAGCGCGACAGGGATACCACGCCCATTATCGGTGATGGAAACCCCACCTGTGACGTGCAAGACTACCGTAATTTGATCGCACTTGCCGGCAAGTGCTTCATCAATCGAATTATCCACCACTTCATAGATCAAGTGGTGCAATGCCCGCACATCCACGCCGCCCACATACATTCCCGGGCGCAAGCGGATATGCTCAATCGGATCAAGTTTGACGATTTGTTCCGCCCCATATTCAGTTTGATTCGTGAGCGGGACAGTTGGCATGTCAACCATGTTGAGTTCCTTCAAGTAGTTTCATAAGATTGCTAGTTATTCATTGTGGAGTTCCTAAAGAAAAAGCGTGCTTACACGCTTCTTTAATATTATATAACAATTCGCACGATTGAACAACATTTAGCTCATGGGGTTTATTGGCTTCACTGACAATTGACACAACAGATGGATAAAACTACACTACTGCCATGATGAAATGCCTTCGTAGCTCAGCGGATAGAGCGGTTGCCTTCTAAGCAAAAGGTCGCAGGTTCGATTCCTGCCGAGGGTACTTTGCAAGAATTGTCTCCAACACAATGAACTACCAATCACGGCAACGGGGTTGGTAGTTTTTGTTTCTCGCTTCAGCTAACAAGGTTGCCAAATCAGTAAAATGGGAATGGGTGTGATGAGGATTTATCCCCCCACATGTGGAGGGATAAACTACGTTGCCTGCTTTAAGCGTTGATCTTATCCTGTAGAAAGACCACCCCTGCTTCTACGGTGGCGACGTTATGGAAGACGGCATCCAAGCGCGTTAGGCTCAAGATGCGGTTTGCGGTCTCATGTTGAGAGCGAACTAAGGCAACTTCGCCAGAAGCCGAACGAGATTTCTTGAGGATGCGCACCAACAACGCCAACTCAGCACTATCTAAGAAATGCGTCTCATTTAGATCAATCACCACCCATCTTTCAAGTGCGGTTTGGTCAATATATTTTTGAATCTTGTCCGCCTCAAACGCATCAATCCGCCCCATCAAGTGCAAGATGCTCATCCCGTTTTCAGTTTGTACAGCAAGCGAATCCATCACGGTTTCGGCTTGGGGAGGGGGGCTGGCTTGAATAACAGTACGGCTTGCTAGGTCTGCTTGAGCCTTGTCTAAAGAATCAAAAATCTGAAAAGCACGGTCTAAGCGCATGAGTTCTACAATCACGCGAATGGGGTCTGGTAATTCTGCTAACACAAAATCCCCACTTTGCTGGCGAAGTTTCTTCATCCATGCCACAAAACAGGTGAGGGCGCGGGTATCCACAAATGCCGTTTGAGACATGTGAACAATGACAAATTTATTCGATTGCGCCGTTTGTTCGGTCAACCATGCTTCTAGCGCGGGGACTTCATAAGCGTCAAACCGCCCAACAGGCATCACCAATAAGATGCCATTTTCTATTCTGGATTCAAATCCCATTATTCTATACTCCCTTTTCAATTAGACTACGCATGTGCATTAAGTGCCAATCTACAACATCGCTTATCGGAACACCACGCGCGGCAAGATAATTGTGTTGCCCTTGTTGTTCCCGTTTGGCGGGATCGCTCAAGAGTAGGTTGATTGCCTGTGCCAAACTCTCCACAGAACTAGGATCAAAGAACTCGCCTACATAACCCTCTTCTGTGATGAGTTCAGCAAAATCACCCAGATGAGGCAACACCACCGCACGCCCATATCCACCAGCTTGATGCAACACGCCAGAGCTACCCGTAGTAGAAACATACGGAAAGACCACAACATCCGAACGCAAGAAGAGCGGAGCAACATCTTCCTCTGCCACATATCCCGTAAAGCGGATGTTGGGGACATGTTGATAGGTTTGGCGTGCGTTCTCTAAATAGCCCTTTGCATTGGGGTTATCGGTGCCGGCGATCACCAGTTCAAGCGTGGGATATTCTTCTAGCAATTTTGCGAATGCCTCTATCAATAACTCCACACGTTTATATGTCCCGAACTTGCCAAAGGTCATGACCTGAAGGGGTTGGCTATTGTCATGGCTAAAGGTTGGCATAGGTAACTCACCGAACGCGCCATGCGGTGCCAAGATAGCATGTTGTACGCCATATTTCTCCCGAATGATTTCTACATATTTAGGGATGGTCAGTGCCACAAGGTCTGCCTGAAGCAATGCACGAGTGAATAGATTGCCCGCAAAACGGGTGATGCTAATCATGAGTGGATTGCCACCAAAGCCGGCACTGTTTAGGTCTATAGTCTCCATAATGTTGTGGAGCAACACCACCACTGGAATGTGATTGAGGGTGCGCGTTAAGAGGGGCGAGAGTAATCCAATAGCCCCCGTCAAGCGGTTGCTACCGAAGCTGGCAAACTGGATATTATACAAGACCACATTCGGTTTAATGTTGCGAATGGTTTGCCCCAGTTGAAACGCGGTTTGTAAATCATCAAATCGCCAGCATGGGATAATCTCGGTGGGCACCAAGTCGTCGGCAAAGGTGGGGTAAGTTGTGCCGTCGGGTAGATAATCGGACAGAATATAGAGGCGTTCAACATCAGGCTTATGGCGCAATGCTTCTACAAAATGAAAAGCATATTCATTCAATGACCCGCTACTAGGAGGGTAAGCCGTCACAAGGGCGATGCTAAACGCTTTGACTTTTGGGTTAGCACTTACCGATCGCTTGAGGGATTCCTCATAGAGTCCTTGCAAGTCATTGCGTCGAATGAGGGACATATCACGCAAGAAGCGCACCGCTTCTTTACGTGCGTCAGGGCACCATGCAATCGCTTGGCAGCTTCTTGGGTATACATCTTAAACCCACATTGCGTATCCTTGACTTGGATTCCCAAAACCACACGCACCATCATTCGCAAACTATCGCTCAAGAATTGGCGCAAAGCGGATTTGTTCCCTTCAGATGCCCCTTCCGCCGCACGCGACCCAACGGCAACGTCGTAACTTTCGGTAGCGAGTTTTGTTAAAACGGGGGTGATGTTCTCAATGGGGGTGCTGTTATCGGCATCCGTAAACAGAACATACTTTCCACGCGCCGCCAACATACCGCGCCGTACTGCGCTACCCTTGCCCCCATTTTTCTGTGCCTTCAGGACATGCAGGTTCACTAACCCCAGTTCCTCTAGCATGGCAACCGTTTGATCTTTGCTACCATCATCAGCAACGATCAATTCCCACTCAAAGCCCAAGTCAGAAACATAAGAAGCAATCGCTCCTACTGTAGGGACAATCCGTTGTGATTCGTTATATGCCGGGATAACGATTGAAACGTAGGGATGGTCGCTAGTCGGCTCAGTTTTCCATCTTTCATAGTTGTTGTATGACATGCTGGATGATCTCCTCCTTATGCAATAAAGATCCAGTTAACAAATAACCCAGTGAAAACCCCCAAGAACACCCCAAAGATGGTCATCAAAAAGCGGTCAATCAGCTGATTTTTACCAATCACTCCCAATGCCATGAAGAACGGGAACACCACCAAGACATAGCGCGACAGGCTTTGGCTTCCGCTAGACATCGGAATGAGGATGGATAAGGCACTCAAGATAGCATAGCTTTCTCCCATCTTGCGCCACATCCAATATAAAAGCGATAAAACTAACAAGGAGGGGGCAAGGTCTAAAGCAGTGTGATACCAAATCTGCCCCGTCAAGAAATCGCCAGTGACGAAGGCGGCGGCATCACGGTACAACACTACCCAAAAACCAACCGTCTCCCGCCCCCACGCCGATTGCACGGTAGAGAAGGCGATGGGGTCGTTGAAGTAATA
>JBMOEO010000119.1:0-9661 GCA_049318945.1 Phototrophicaceae bacterium
GGTAACGGTTGTCTAGTGACGGTTGGAATACCCATTGTGGGAGTGACAACAGATTGTGAATCCGCCACAACTAACACATCTCCCGTAACGCGCCCTGTTTTTCCTTGTAGGGCTTCCGCAATAGATGTAGGTGTTGGGATGATGAAAACGGTACTCGGTAAAATGGGAGAGACGAACAGAGAAAGCCCGACAAAAATTCCTACACCCATGCTTAAAACACCTCTTGAGTGTAGTAATGCAAAACCCTTTTTGTTCCGCTCAACCCAGATAGTGATAAAACCGAATAGGATCATCACGATTGCCATGACCAATAGTATGGTAGTTGCATTGCTAGGCATGTCTTCTGCTTGCCTAACCGCGACTCCCACACCAACGAATATAATCGCACTGGAAAAAAGCCATGATGTTCCCCAAAAGCCAACTCGAACACGATGATTCGCTATCTGAATCAAGCCAAAGAACCAATACAAAATGAAGCAACCTGCTCCAATGAATAACCATGTGATAAATTCCTGCATTTCCTCGTCCTGCTTTTAAGTCAGTATGGTTTGAAAGCATTGTAAAGTTTGATGTCGGGATATTCCATAAACATCCACAATACTTATGAATCGTTCAGATAGTTATTATACGTGGAAGATTAGGAAACGTTTCAGTTTGTATCCTTTTCGTTGTAGTGGTAGACTTTGTGATGATACTTTGTAAGATTACAATCAGGGTTTTTAACAACGCACTGTTTTAAGGAACATACCATGACCAAGCATTTCATCCATATCACGTTACTTATGTTGGCTGTTGTTTTCATCACACCGCTCAACATGGGATATGCACAAGATACTAATCTACTAAGCAACCCCGGCTTTGAGGGAGCATTCACAAATCAAGGCGGAACTCCACCCCGTCAAGTTGCTAGTTCGTGGATTGCATGGCATGAACCGACCGCGGAAGGTGCGCCTAACTATCAGAACGCCCAGCCTGAATACGAAGAGGGAGGGGCAAATGCCAACCGAGTCCGTAGCGGAAGTAACTCCCAACACTACTTCTCGTTCTTCGCAACCCATACTGGAGGGATATACCAAACAGTATCCGGTTTGAATAGTGGTAGTGAATACATGTTCAATATATATGTCTATGTGTGGTCTTCCACGTTTGATGATTTGAACCTGAGCCAGGATGATGGGGATGTTCTTACACAAATCGGGATTGACCCGACAGGTGGAACAAACCCCTTTAGTGACGATATTCTATGGTCGATCGCTAAAGAAGAATATGACACATTTGGTTTGCATAGCATTAATGCGGTTGCTGAATCCAGTAGTATAACCGTTTTCGTCCAGTCACGGGTTAGCTTTCCTGTTAAAAATAGTAGTGTCTACATTGACGATGCTTCCCTCACATTGGTTTCTGGCGAAGCTGGTGAGGGTGTAGGAGTAACCGCGACAACAGTTGTGCCTACGGGAACTTCAACCGCTACCGCCGTTCCAACCCAGACCTCAGAACCCACACAACAAGTTGTTGCCACCAGTGTAAGTACGGTAGAAAGCACACCATCAAACGCCACAGACTTTGCCAGCCCAACGCCAGAGGATGAAGTTGTTGCCACCAGTACACCAAGTTCAACTTCGCTTCCCACAGCGACAGCGGTTGCTACGACAACAGCAGGTACTCCTACTGGAGGAACACCAGTAGCCGAAACGCCTATCACTGAAACATTCCCAGGAACAATTGTTCATACCGTAAGACGAGGCGATACCCTCTCACGAATTGCCGCATTATATGGAAGCACCATCGCAGCGATTCAACAAGCAAATCAACTACCTGATGCAAACTCAATTATTTACATTGGGGATGCGTTGATTGTTCCCGTTCGTCTTGACGTTTTAACCTCTACGCCTAATCCTACCTCAGTAGTTGTGGCAACGGCTACACCATCGAACAATACGTCAGGTGAAATTATACGATATACCGTTCAACCAGGGGATACGCTTTCTGGAATTGCCCGACGCTTTACTACGTCTGTGGCAGCGATTGCTCAACTCAATGGGATCGTCAATCCAGATCGCGTCTTGTTCGGACAGACCTTACAAATTCCATCGGGACAACAGGGGAGTGTTGCAACTCCTCAACCACAAAGTGGTGGCACAACTCCACAAGCAACTCCCACAACACAGAGCTACGTGGTTTTGCCGGGAGATAATCTCTATCGTCTTTCACTACGTTTCAATGTAACCATGTCTGCATTAATGGCAGAAAACAACATCACTGATCCTAACCGTATTTTGGTTGGGCAAACGTTGAGAATCCCACAATCCAACTAATGACAACTATTCAACTTATCAACCAAACAACTGGTCGTGTAGTTTTGCCAAGTGCAAAACTATGCACCAGTTTTTGGTGTCATCTAATCGGTCTACAATTTCGGCAATCCCTTCCTCAAGGGCAAGGTTTGGTTTTCGTGTTCAAACATGAGAGCATTCCGCTAACGTCCATTCACATGTTTAACGTTTTATTCCCCATAGGAGTAGTCTGGTTGGATAGTCAGCTACAGGTGGTAGACCACGTTCTAGCTAAACCGTGGAGACCTTACTATGCGTCCCATAAACCTGCACGCTACTTTGTAGAAGCAAATCCAACCATCCTAGACCTAGTAAATATCGGTGATCGGCTTGTTTTCCTGCATGATAATGAAACCTAGACGTTCTTTAAGCGTGTTATTGATAGCCATAAGTTTGATGGTAATGGGTAAAAATCAATTGAATGCCCAAAGCCAACTCGTTCATGTCGTTCAGCGTGGTGAAACCCTGATGCGCATCGCCGAGCAATATCAAACCGATATAACCACCATTGCTGAGGCAAATGGAATCCAAGACATCAATAGAATCAATGTGGGGCAAAGTCTAATTATTCCCGTTTCTGTGGCTGATATAGGGATCAATCAAGTCATTCATATCGTAAGAGCAGGGGAGTCCGTCCAAAGTATTGCTGAGTTATATGGAATTACCCTTGAAGAATTATTAGAAACGAATCCGCAAGCTGACTCTAACAACATCATTATTGGACAATCCCTTTATTTAGATGCAACCATCATCACTCGACAATCCCCCATTCAACCTCTAAGTATTGGGGGAAGCAGTGAAAATAGTTTTATACATTATGTGCAATCAGGCGAAACACTCTTCAAAATAGCCCAGCAATATGACACTACGGTCAATGACCTTGCAACACTTAATCAGATAACGGACCCGACACTAATTACCGTTAATCAACCTCTATTGGTGCCAGGAATTGCTTTACCTGAAGTCGCGTTGGATGTCCCAGCTATCATCACCAGCATGAGCATCAATCCTCTCTTGTTTGTTGAGGGTGAAACCGCTCAAATTGTTTTGACAACTAACCGCGTTGCAACTATCAGTGGCGAATTTTTACAGCGATCATTGAATGTTGCCACTGATCCTGTCGGCACAACCCATCGCATCTTGGTGGGCATTCCGATTTTTACAGAAACGGGTGTTTACCCGCTAACTTTACGCATTGCAGATGGGGCAACCTATGATGACCTTGCCATGAATATACAAGTTATTTCTGGAGGATATGGTCAAGAGACAATTCAATTGATAGAAGGACGCGAAGAGCTACTCACCCCTGCCGTTGAGGAGGAAGAATTAAACCTATTGCGTTCCATTGTCGCTACCTTCAATGGGGATCGCTATTTTAATTCACGCTTTAGCTTGCCAGCCGCGGCAAGTCTAACCTCTGCATTTGGAACGCGACGTTCCTATAACGGTGGAGCGTTTGACCGATTCCATAGTGGCGCGGATTTTGCAGGCGTACCGGGAACACCCATTCTTGCCCCGTCGGATGGGCAGGTTGTGATGGTAGATACCCTTAATATTCGTGGTAAAGCAACCCTAATCGATCATGGTTGGGGAGTTTACACGGGCTATTGGCATCAAAACGATATTTACGTTCAGCTCGGTGAGCGTGTTCAAACAGGACAAGTAATTGGGACGATAGGTTCTACGGGGCGGGTGACGGGGGCACATCTCCACTGGGAGCTATGGGTCAATGGCGTACCAACTGACCCAATGCAATGGGTACAGGAATCTTTTAGCCCTTAGTTCGCAGTTTGAACTTCAGCTAGATGATCCTCATGAATCAAATTGTTCGGAGCATCTGGGACTATATGATGCAGGCGGCAACGCGCTTCATAAGATTCATGCGCACCAAGCAAAACAATAGGATCGTTGTAGCTGGCTGGCTTACCATTTACCAAGCGTTGAGTACGGCAAGCATCTTCTCCGCAGACAGTGCAAATGGCATGAAGTTTTGTTACATCCTCAGCACACGACATCAGCTCTGGCATACACCCAAAAGGCTCTGCACGGAAGTCTAAATCCAAACCGGCTAGGATGACTCGCAAGCCTTTACCAGCAAGATAGTTGACAACAGCCACTATCTCGTTATCCAAAAACTGCACCTCATCAATTGCCACAACGCTGGTATCCGTTTGTAACAAGGCGATGATCTCTTTGGATTGATCGATAACCTCTGCTTTTTCAAATTGACCACTATGGCTTGTGACTAATTCTTCGCTATAGCGATTATCGATACGGGGCTTAAAGAGTTGTATAGTTTGTTTAGCGATGGTTGCACGTCGAACACGTCGGATGAGTTCTTCGGTCTTGCCACAAAACATACTTCCACAAATGACTTCTACACGACCGTAGCGATGCTTCATACTGTATCCCTCATTACAACTTAACATAAAATAAAAAAGGTAGGCAAATATTGCCCACCCTTTATGGAAATCAATGTTATGGTGCGTTATTCGTCTTGTCCGCTGGGAAGCTCATAACCGGCTACACGTAGCGATTTCTTGATTTCAGCAAGAGCTTGTCGCCCGATGCCCTTTAGTTCTAAGAAACCTTCGTCCCCGATCTCAGAGAAACGCGCCAAAAAGTCACCAACTGTATTGATGTCATTTTGTACCAGAACATCAATGGTTGCCTTTTTGAAACCAGCTTCTGTGATAGGGAGGTTCATAGGGGTTCTTGCTGACTCGCGCTCTTGTGCTTTCGCAACAATGTTATCGCGTGAACGCAGACGGTTCATAAACTTATCAACACGTCCTTCAGTATCTACAATGCGTTGTTCGCCGGTGTAAAACGGATGACATGCGGAACAAATATCAGTAGAGATGGTTTTTACTGCGGCTCCTGTTTGCCATGTATTACCACATGCACAGGTGACAACAGCATCCGAATACCATTTAGGATGCAAATCTTTCTTCATGATGTGATTCCTTTTCATGGCAGTATGGCGATAGCGATCCATACTGCACTTTAGGTTAAACTAATCGCCTGATGTGGACTGTTGTGTTTCTTCAATTGGGCGGACGCTAATCATCTTCTGCCCTTTACGGTTACGCATCCGTTCAAACTGAACGTAACCCTCAACAGTGGCGAAGATGGTATAGTCCTTGCCCATACCTACATTCAAGCCTGGGTGAAATTTTGTGCCATGTTGACGAACAATGATGTTTCCAGGGATGACATATTCACCGCCAAAAGCCTTTACACCAAGTCGCTGTGCATTACTATCGCGTCCATTGCTACTAGAGCCGCCACCTTTTTTGTGAGCCATTGTACAAATTCTCCCTAAACAATAATCTCATCAATCATAATGCGTGTGTAGATATGGCGATGACCCTGCTTACGGCGATAGTTAGTACGTTGACGGTACTTATAAACGATCACTTTTTTATCACGCCATTGTTTCA
Organism: Phototrophicaceae bacterium; assembly: GCA_049318945.1. GTDB lineage: Bacteria > Chloroflexota > Anaerolineae > Aggregatilineales > Phototrophicaceae > CAIRDJ01. The sequence goes on from JBMOEO010000119.1 coordinate 5,777, forward strand.
TCACGGTGGCTTTCACCTTTGCACCGTTGACGGTAGGTTGCCCAACCGAGATTGTTTCGCCATTTCTTATGAAAAGGACTTCATCGATTTCAAAAGACTGACCTTCCTCGATATTGAGTTTTTCAACATCAAGATATTTACCCGCTTCTATACGGTATTGTTTTCCGCCACAGCGGACGATTGCATACATATTGAACTCCAATCTTCACTTTTACCACCGACGATGACTTTAACGCATCTAACGGGGAAAATTGGTGTCACCACCATACATAGAAATAGCCCCTACAGGGGGGCAGGGATGTAGTTTACATAAAGTGTTGAGTAATGTCAATAAATGAAGGAGCTATCTCCAAATGAGAAAAAGCGATAGTCATTGTTCTTTGCCTCTTCATAGGCATTCATAATGGTGTCGTATCCTGCAAACGAGGCGATCATCATTAACAAAGTGGACTTGGGTAGATGAAAGTTGGTGATGATTCCATCTACTACGCGCCAACGATAACTCGGATAAATGAACAAGTTGGTCTCCCTCTCAAACGCAATGACGGGTCTCCATGGACAACTATCTGAAGTAGCTTGTGGGTTAGCCGGATCTTCACCATTACTCAAGATAGCCGCGGTTTCTAGGGTACGTGCAGAGGTTGTCCCAACGGCAATGATGCGGTTGCCCCTTAGCTTTGCCTCATTAATCAACTGCGCATCCATAGCAGAAAGCGTGGCAAACTCACTGTGCATGTGATGATCCTGTATGTTCTCTACTTTAACGGGTTGGAAAGTATCCAACCCAATGTGCAAAGTACAATAGGCAAGTTTTATTCCTTTTTCACGTGCAAGGGTAGTCAGTAAATCTTGGGTGAAATGCAATCCAGCAGTGGGTGCGGCGGCGGATCCCTCTCGGCGATTGTAGATGGTTTGGTAGCGTTCTTGATCTGTCGGCTGGCTATGGATATACGGTGGAAGGGGTAGCGTTCCAAGTTCACTTAAATGTGGCATGATCGGCTCACTGAACTCAATGATGCGCATTGAACCGTGTTGAATTTCCCTGATCGTTGCCACGATGTTAGATTGATCGACAATCAATTGATCCCCAAGATGAATATTGCGTCCGCCGATTAATGCTTCCCAAACTGTTTGGCTATGGGACTTTAGCAACAAAATCTCTGCTTTGCCTCCAGTTTTCGCTTTATGTGCTACCACTCGTGCGGGAATCACTCGCGTATCATTCAACACCAAGACATCGCCACGCTCTAACCAATCCCCAATCTGATGAAAAACAGCGTGGCTAATGCGTTTATTGTGGCGGTCAATCACCATCAATTTAGAACTGTCACGGGGTTCAGCAGGTTGTTGTGCAATAAAAGATTGTGGTAAATCATAATCGAAATCAGATACTTGCATGATCGCTCTTTCCAAGACTTAAATAAGCTGATCCTGTTGTGGATCATTGTTTGAATAAGGAATGCCAAGATGCTCATACGCATTGGGTGTTGCCACGCGCCCGCGTGAGGTACGATCAATGAACCCAAGTTGCAACAGATAAGGCTCATTGACATCCATAATAGTTGCCGGGTCTTCGCTGATAGAAGCCGCAATAGTCTCTAACCCAACCGGTCCACCGCTAAATTTTTCGATGATGGTCAGTAAAATCCGTCGGTCAATATCATCTAAGCCCAAGTGGTCTATTTCCATGAGATTCAAAGCCTCCCCAGCAATACGTCCTGTTATCGTTCCATCAGCTTTAATCTGAGCAAAATCACGCACACGCCGCAACAATCTCAAGGCAATACGTGGTGTCCCACGTGAGCGTCTAGCGATAGCGGACGCACCCTCAGGGGTCAAGATCGCACCCAACATTTTTGAGGCACGTGTAATGATATATTCCATTGCTTGTTGGTCATAATAATCCAAGCGGAATTGTGCTCCAAAACGATCACGAAGGGGACCGGCAAGGAGAGACAGTCGTGTGGTTGCACCTATAACGGTAAATCTAGGTAGGTTAATCCGTACATTTTTAGCCGCAGGACCTTTGCCAATAATGATGTCTAACGCAAAATCTTCCATAGCAGGATAAAGAACTTCTTCTACGGCACGACCTAACCGATGAATCTCATCAATGAAGAGAATGTCTCCCTTCTTGACATGCGTTAAAATAGCGGCTAAATCACCTGCACGTTCAATAGTCGGTCCCGCTGTGATATGAACTTTGACAACCATCTCATTGGCGATCACATGTGCAAAAGAAGTTTTTCCTAATCCGGGAGGTCCGTAGAATAGAATATGATCTATTGGGTCTTGGCGTTTTTTGGCGGCTTCAATCATGATTTGAAGATTATCTTTCACACGATCCTGCCCAACAATATCAACCAGTAACTTTGGACGGAGGGCAATATTCTCACGTTCGTTTTTTATCTTCGCACCGTCTACAATACGTCCATCTTTTTCCATTTGCACAATTCCCAGCATGTAGCTTTTCAATGTAATATAACTGGGTTTGTCCTTAAAATACACACTTTTTAATCGAGATATGACAAGGGAAAGCAAATTGTGAGTGGTGTATACGTTTCTAAACATCCATTAGTTCAGCATAAATTGACCGCTTTGCGCGATGTCAATACTGCCCATCGTGACTTTCGCTCATTAGTTCGTGAACTAGCGATGTTACTAACCTATGAATCCACTTTGGATTTACAGTTGGAAGATAAGCAAGTCACAACGCCGATGGGAATCGCACACGGTAAAAAGTCACGAGAGATTGGATTAGTACCCATCTTACGTGCTGGTCTAGGTATGACGGATGGCGTGATGGCGTTATTGCCAAGTGTTCAGGTCTGGCATATCGGTTTATATCGTGATGAGAAAACACTACAGCCCGTTGAGTATTATAATAAATTGCCCAACGACCCAACCGTTCAAGTGTGTATTGTCTTGGATCCTATGCTGGCGACGGGTGGATCAGCTGTCACAACGGTCTCTATCTTGAAGCGATGGGGTGTTGAAAGAATAAAATTCATGGGGTTGATAGCAACACCAGAAGGTATTGAACGATTGTCCGCGGCACATCCTGATGTGGATATTCACATCGGAGCAATTGATAGCCATTTGAATGAGATCGGCTTTATTGTTCCGGGTCTAGGGGATGCTGGCGATCGCATGTTTGGCACATAGGAATTGATATGGAATATATAAAGGAATACCTCTTTATTTTTATTTTGGCGTTTACCACAACGCTCATGTTCATTCCCATTGCCAACACATTAGCCCATCGGTGGGGGGTGATCGCTTTACCCGGCGGACGACGTAAACATAAAGGGGCTATTCCTAGTTTAGGTGGGTTAGCTATCTTTCTAGGATTCAGTGTTGCTGTGGTTGTGGCACAGTTTCTACCGATCCCTAGATATGATCCTAAAGAGATCATCCGCTTTGTTGGATTGATGCTAGGGGCATTAGTGATTGTGGTGATGGGAATCATAGATGATATTTATGAATTAGATGCGTTGCCCCTATTTATGGGGCAAATTGCCACAGCCAGTATTGCCATAACGTTTTTGATTTTCATTGAGCAGATCAACAACCCCTTCAGCAACCAACCCCTTAAGTGGGCACACTGGTTTACGGTTAGTGTCAGTTTGTTTTGGTTCATCATGATGATAAACACAGTAAATTTTTTAGATGGTTTAGATGGTTTAGCTGGGGGGGTTGTTTTAATTGCAGGTTTACTGTTGTTCGTCAATAGTGCCTTTCGGATTGTGCCAGTGCAAACAAGCGTCAGCTTACTCCCTCTTGCACTAGCAGGGTGTTTACTAGCATTCCTGCTCTTCAATTTCCATCCAGCTAAATTATTCATGGGGTCGAGTGGTGCCCAATTCTTGGGCTATGTATTGGGGG
>JBMOEO010000120.1:0-9583 GCA_049318945.1 Phototrophicaceae bacterium
CGTTTTACAGATGCCCCTCTAGTAGGAAAACACAAACCAAAGACAAACTATCTTTTTGGCGCATCGTGGTGTATCCTATAACAAAACATAAACAATACATGTGCATGTGCTGTTTATTTGCCGTTCATCCCTGTGAGTATCCCTAGACATCCCCCTCTGCTCCCATTCGTCTGATCCCTCTCACAGGGATTTTTCTTTTCTTCCCCTATGTACAATCACAAGCCTGTTGCAAAATACTTGTATACGTGAACAAATTCACAATAGATCAGCAAGAGAGAATTGAGACATGGCACAAGATCACAAGTATTTGATGATACCGGGTCCTGTAGAAGTTCGTGCAGAAATCCTTCAAGCACAAACCGACTGGATGATTGGACATCGTTCACAAGCCTTCGCAGAGTTATTCGCCAGCCTACAAGAAAAGCTGAAGCAAGTCTTCTTCACCCAATACCGTATCTACGTGAGCGGTTCTTCTGGTACGGGGTTGTGGGAAGGCGCGTCTCGCAATGCCATCCGTGACGACAAACGCGCGTTGCACTTGGTGGGCGGGGCGTTCAGCGAACGCTGGGCAGAGATCAGCCAAGCCAACGGTAAAAAAGTGGACATCATCAATGTGGACTGGGGACAAAACCACACCGCCGACATGGTAGCAGACGCGCTTGCACAACACGAATATGACGCGGTTTGTGCCGTTCACAACGAAACCAGCACCGGTGTCACCCATCCCATCAAGGCAATCGGAGAAGTGATCCGCGAGAAAGCACCCGATACCCTGTACTTGGTGGATAGCGTTTCTGGCTTGCTTGGTGCAGAAATCCGCGCCGATGAATGGGGCATTGACATCTTGTTGACTTCTAGCCAGAAGGCAATGGCACTTCCTCCAGGGATCGCCTTCGCCTCTGTGAGTGATCGCGTTTTGGAACGCGCTCAACAAATTGAACATCGTGGCTATTACTTTGACTTCCTCGCCTTAGAGGAATCTATCGTCAAGAACAACACCCCATCCACGCCCCCCGTTTCCTTGATGTTTGCGGCAAACCAACAGCTGGCGGATGTCTTGGCAGAAGGCATCGAAAACCGCTGGCAACGTCACCTCGATATGCGTCAAATGATGCAAGACTGGGTAGAACAACGTGACTTCGGTTTCTTCGCTGTAGAAGGCTATCGCTCCCCCACCGTCACCTGCGTTGCCAATACGCGCAATGCCGATGTCAACAAGATGGCATCCTTCATGATGAAGAAGGGGTACGATATGGACAAGGGCTATGGACAAATAAAGGGGAAGACTTTCCGTGTGGCACACATGGGCGACACCCAACCCTCAACCTTGCAAGACTTCCTGAATGGACTAGACGAATTTTTGGCGCAGTAAGCCATTTCTGAATGAGGCGTGGGGTGGTTAAAATGCTATCCCACGTTATACAGTGTATCCTTTGTAATAGCACAATGAGGTAAACCAATGACTTTTCATGTACTTGTACCCGATAGTGTAGACCAATCCGCGATTGATCTGTTAACCACTGCAGAAGACATCACCGTAGAAGCTGTCGGCAAAATGGCGCGGGCAGACTTGTTGAATAAGATTGCTACCACCAACGCCATCATCATTCGTAGTGGTGTGAAGGCAGACGCAGAATTGTTGAACGCCGCCACCGAATTGAAGTTCATTGCGCGGGCGGGCGTGGGAGTGGACAACGTTGATCTTGCTGTTGCCACTGAACGCGGTATCGTGGTGATGAACACCCCGGACGGCAACACCGTCGCCACTGCTGAACACACCTTTGCCATCCTGCTGGGCTTGATGCGTCACGTTCACACAGGACATCAATCCTTAGTGGAGGGTCGTTGGGATCGTAAGAGTTTTGAGGGCAACGAGCTACGCGGAAAGACGTTGGGCATCGTCGGCTTCGGTCGGATTGGTAAGGCGGTGGCAAAGCGTGCTTTGGCGTTTGAGATGAACGTTGTCACCTATGACCCTTACGTTATGGTGGAAATGGCACAAGAAGCAGGTGTAGAAAAAGTTGACCTTGCCGGCTTGTTTGAACGTTCCGACATCCTCACGCTGCACACCGTCATCACTGAGGCAACGCTCAACATGATTGATGCGGCGGCGATTGCTCGCATGAAAGATGGCGTTCGTATTGTGAACGCAGCGCGTGGGGCACTCATTGATGAAGCGGCTCTTGCCGACGCACTAGACAGCGGTAAAGTTGCCGGCGCAGCATTGGATGTATACAGCGTTGAACCGCCAGAAAACAACCGCCTGATTAGTCATCCGAAGGTACTTCATACCCCCCATCTCGCCGCCAGCACTGAAGAAGCACAAACCGCAGTGGCGGTTGAAGCTGCAGAGATCATCATTCGCGCGGCGCGTCATGGGATTTACACCAACGTGGTTAACCCTGACGTACTCGAATAAGCCTGTAGTCTGTTGTGTGGGCGGTCAACATGACTGCCCACCCGCCTAAAGGAAGGCAAATGTTAGATCGTGCTGTGTTGTTTGGGATCATCAGTTCTGGCATCACCCTAGCAGTGGTGTTAGAGTTGGTGCGCCGTCGTCGCTTACGCGAGGAGTATAGCTTGCTGTGGTTGATGACCGCGTTGGTGTTGCTCTTCACGGGGAGCAACCGTGCCCTGTTGGATTGGCTTGCCAAGTCCATCGGCATTTACTATCCGCCGAGCGCGTTGTTCTTGATAGCGATTGTGTTTGTATTGTTGCTGTTGCTCCATACCAGTACGGTGCTAACGCGCCTCACCCAAGAAAACAAGCAGATTGCCCAAGAGGTTGCGCTCCTCAAAGAGGAAGTCCGTCGCCTAAAGGCAGAATCCCACGCCCCACCCGTTCCAACGGATGATCCCACACATTAAAGCCCCTAACCAAATTTTAACCAAGTCTTGGTTTGTCAGTGCCGTCTTGGCATGATTCAATAACAAGCATGTGCCTATATGAGGTGGAGTTTTGATTCTATTGAAAACACTCACATACATTGCTCAGGGCTTGCTCACCCAGTTGACCGGAACGGCAAGCGTGATTGGCTTCGGGTTATGTTTGTACATCATCGCACGTCACAGCATTGGCGACCAATTCATGCCCATTCTCATTCTGGATTTGGTGGCACCGTGGTTAGCGTTGCTGGCGGTGGGTTGCGCCGCGGTGACGTTGTTGAGTCCGTTGCGTTACTATCTGATGATCTTTCCCGTGTTGGCGTGTGTGGGCTTGTGCCTCCCGTATGTGCCTAGTTTTGTTCCGCGCCCTGCCCCGCCCATCAGCTCGCTCAAAGTGATGACCATCAATGTGGGGGGGGCGCGTCAAAATGGCTATTGCATATTGAACCAGTTGAATGAGGCGCAACCGCACATTGTGGCACTGCAAGAAAACTATCAACCTGCTTCGCTCATTGTCAACTCGGACTATCCGTATATTGCAGTAGATGGGCACTTAACCATCTTGAGCCGTTACCCCATTCTATCCCAGCGCACGCTTGGCTATGCGGCAGAAGATCGGTTAGCGTATGGGCTTGAGGCGGTGGTGGACGTGAATGGAACAGCAGTGCAGGTAGTGAGTGCCTACGTCCACAAGCCAAAACTCCACCTGAGCCAGTTAGCGGTACGACGTAAAGTGCGCGATACCACGCTGAACGTGCTGTTACACACCGCCCAAACCGCCCAGCACCCCTTGCTCATCATGGGGGATTTCAACATGTCGGATTTATCCAGCGATTATCGACAGCTGTCTGAACACCTTCACGATGGATGGCGAGGAGTGGGCTATGGGTTTGGCTTCACCGCGCCCAACATTCGCCTGCTTCCGCCCTATGCGCGGGTGGATTATGTTTGGCATTCTGACCACTTTAAGGCGGTACACGCGCAAACACAGCAAACCACTTGTGGGGATCATCTACCACTTGAGATGGGCTTCACGCTTTCATAAAGGCGGGTGGGGGGGAATGGCAGGATGAGGAATCACCCTGCCATGTGGGGATGTTTACGCTTGGAGGGTGGCGTTCAAAACGATTTCTGCTGTGCCACCGTTATACAACTTGCTGACGGGACAACCGTTCTTGGCGGCTTGCGCCAATTCTTGGAACTTCTCTTCAGAGATATTGGGGACAACTGCTACCACGTTCAATTCAATCTTGCTAATCTCAAAACCACCCGTTGCAGCAGGGGTGAGATGTACTTTAGCGGTGGTGTCGATGCTGGTTGCCGGAAATTCGTTGCGTTCTAGCCCACCACTAAAAGCCATGCTGAAGCACCCAGCATGGGCGGCGGCAATCAATTCTTCGGGATTGGTGCCGGGTTGTTCTTCAAAACGGGTTGAGAAAGAATAAGCCCCTTCAAACGCACCACTTGCCAATTTCATGGTGCCGTTCCCACTCTTTAGACCGCCTTCCCAGCGTGCGCTTGCGTGACGAATTGCCATGAGACACTCTCCTTGTTGGTTGGTTTTAGATTTAAGTTTGGCATCAAGTTTTGCCCATAACATCATAACTTACCTGCTGGTATTTGAAACGGCATCACTCATCTTTCACTCATGTTGCGCTTGACCGTCCCCCCCACCGTTTGTAAGATAGCATCCATTCAAACAGGATGACCCCCCATGAAAACATCCCTCCGCCCTTCTGATACTCTATGGGTATTATTGCCAGCATTGCTAGTCGGTTTGGGAACAGGATTATTCGTGCTGTTCTTTCGGCGTTCAATCGAGTTTGTCCATCACTTTTGGTATGAAACCTTCAGCGCGGGATGGGTGGCAAGCACGCTCACCCAACTCAACCTAGACCCACGTTGGCATGCTGCCATCAGCTTAGGGCTTGCCGGTCTCCTCATCGGTTTGTTGGTGCGCTTCTTCCTCACCCCTGATAAATACCACGGAGTTAGTAACTTGATCTTGGCAACCGCCGTAGGAGGGGGGAAGTTACGCTTTCGAGAGATGCCCATCAAAGCGATTGCCTCTGCCTTTTCGTTGGGGGCGGGCGCGTCACTTGGACCCGAAGACCCCAGCGTACAAATTGGGGCGAATTGGGGATCATTCGTGGGGACGTTCCTACGCCTGCCAGAAATCAACGTGCGCCTGATGGTGGCGGCGGGCACAGCAAGCGCGGTGGCGGCGGCGTTCAACGCGCCCATTGCCGGGGTGTTCTTCGCCATTGAGGTGATCCTTGTTGGGGAGTTATCGGTTACTAGCTCGGCGGTGGTGATGCTTGCTTCGGTGATGTCTGCGGCGGTCGCTCATGCCTTGCGTGGCACCAACCCCATCTTGGGGAATTTGGCATACGAGTTAGGCAATCCCTTAGAACTCCCCTTGTTCATGATCTTGGGGATCATCTTAGGTGGGGTGTGTTGGGTGATGATCCGCTGGCTTGACCGCATCTCCCATATTCTACATCACATCCCCCTTCCCACCCCCGTCCTAACCTGCTTGGTGGGCGTGGTCGTGGGGGGCATAGGTCGCTGGATGCCAGAGATTTTGGGCGTGGGTGAACATCTCATGCACGATGTCGTTCATGGCGAAGTCAAGTACAGCGTGGCATTTCTTCTGATTTTAGCGATTGTCAAGGTGTTGACGGTTGGGCTTAGCAAGGGGGGCGGATTCGTTGGGGGAGTCTTCGCGCCGACGCTCTTCGTTGGGATTATGCTGGGCAACGCCTATGGGCAAGCGATTGATTATGTGTTGCCCCCCAGCATCGAGACCCACCCCAACCTTTACGCCATTGCCGGCATGGCAGGGTTACTCGCTGGGGTTGTCCAAGCCCCCATCACTGCGATCTTGCTGGTATTTGAACTGACCAACGATTACCTACTCATCTTGCCCATCATGATGACCAGCATTGTATGCGTGTTCACCTTGCGCTTGCTCAAGATGGTGGGCATCTATCACCTGCCGTTGTTGCGTGATGGCTTGAACATCACCGCCGATCATGATATTGATGTGATGCAAGGCATCCGCGTTAAAGATGCTATGGCATCCCCCCCCTTCACCATCGAACGCACCGCTGAATTGGCAAGCCTGCGTGAAACTTTTCGAGAGAAGCGCGTGCATGCTTTGTGTGTGTTGCACGAAGACGGAACGCTATATGGCATTGTCACGCTGGGCGATCTGCAACGCTTTTACGATCAAGTGCAAACCTTGCCCAATGCTGACCAAGTGGTGAAAACGTTCATCGTGGGGGACATCTGTAGCCGTAATCCCTACACGGTTTACAGCGATGAAGAACTTGGGCAAGCCATCCGCCAGATGGCACAGCATCAAGTGGGGCGGTTGCCCGTTTTAGACCGCTTCAACAATCGGCTAGTCGGGGTGATTACGCGCCACATGTTGGTCAATACCTACAATGACGCGCTCTCGCGCAAGCTGGAAGAGCAACACACCACCGACCGCGTGCGCCTCACCAACTTGACGGGGGCGCAAGTGATGGAGTTCCACATTGATAAACATTCGCCCATCGCATGGAAGCACATTGCCGATGTGGACTGGCATCCTGAAAGCGTGGTAGCTTCGATCCAGCGCAATGGCAAGTTGCTTGTTCCGCGCGGTTCGTCCATGTTGCGCGTGGGGGATACCCTGACCATCATTGCCGATCCGCGCTCATACGAGGCACTCGAACGGCTATTCATCGCCACGCCCCCAACTCCCTCCATCGACGATGGCTTCGGGAGTGATGGGCAAGTTTAGCCTGTGATCTGTTCATAAAAGGCGACGGTTTGCTGGGCGATCTGCGCATGCGTGAAGTGCGACAGAACCCGCGCCCGTCCTGCCTCGCACAGCGTGGCGTACAGGGTCGATTGGTCATGCAGGCGTTGGAGCGCGTCGCGTAACGCGCTCGGTTGATTTTCGGGGAAGATCAAGCCTGCCTCGCCAATCACATCAGGGATTGCTCCGCTATCGCTCCCGATCACTGGCACACCACTTGCCATCGCTTCCACCAATACCCGCCCAAATTGTTCCTTCCAATTGGGGCGCGTGAGCGAGGGCAAAACCAACACATCAAAGCGTCGGTAGGTGTTGGGCATCTCTAAAGAGGGCAACTGACGGGTAAAGCGCACGCGCTCGGAAATGCCCAATCGCTGGGCAAGCTGGAGCAGTTCCGCTTGTTGCGTTCCCCCTCCCACCACCTCTACCTGCCAGTCCGCTTGAAGCCCGTGTAAGGCAGTGAGCAATTGGTCAACGCCTTTTTCGGGCACTAACCGCCCCACAAAGCCCACCGTGAACGGACGGGCAGGGCGCGAATCCGACGGGGTGAAGAGTTGTTCATCCGTGCCAAACTGGGGAATGACCGCCATTGCACCGTGATAGCCCTTGCTACGCCATACCTCTCCTGCGCTTTCCGTCCCCACGATGGCACCTTGCACATGGCGACACACCCATGCCTCTCCCCAGCGGAACGGTGGGGGATAGCGACGGGCAATGTTCTGCCAGCTGAAGAAGAGCGTTTGGGCGCGTGCTTGTTTCGCGGCATACAAGGCGTGCCATGTGGCGGCGTTGTAGGGTTCTTCGTCAATGTGTATCAGCTGGGGTTGAAAGCGTTGGATCAGCTTGGGGAGTTCGGGGTAGTAATGTGTGTGGAAGTTCCCGTTAAAGCGAATGGGGGTGACGTGCAGATCATAGCCTTGCGTATACACGCGCTCTAACATCGTCTCTCCGCGTTCATCTCGCCAACTGGGGGGAACAGCCACCAGCAACTCTATCCCGCTGTGTGCCATGTATTCTAACTTGCGTTGATAAATGCCAACGATGCAGGCTTTTGAGAGCATTAAAACGCGCACAATGAATTTCCTATAGCGGTCAATCAATCGGTGGCATTGTCGCATAGCGACCGCTAAGATAGTAGAAGCATTTTGAGGAGAAGAGCGCATTCATGATTCGCGTCACCCATATCATCAAAGCGACTTCGGTTGCTGGGGCAGAACGCCACCTGCTGATTTTATTGCCCGCCTTGATCCCGTTGGGCGTTCAACCTAGCTTGATCGTGTTGATTGAACCTGAGCATCCGCTTGAGGACTACGTGCAGACGATGGAGGGCTTGGGGGTTGCCGTGCAACAGATTGTGATTGAGGGGGATATAGACTTGGGCTTGGCATGGAAGATACGCCACGCCTTGCAAGCGTTTCAACCCGATGTCGTCCATACCCATCTCATCCATGCCGACCTGTTCGGGATGATGGGGGCAAAGTTAGCAGGGATTCGGCACGTCATCAGCAGTCGCCACAATGATAACCCGTTTCGGCGACGGATGGTGATGCGCCTATTGCATCGCGGATTGTGGGGGATGAGCGCGGGGGGCATTGGCATTTCTGATTCCATTCGCCAATTCTGCATAGAGGTTGAGGGCGCATCCCCCGACAAACTCATCACCATCCACTATGGCATTCACGCCGACCAGACCACCCACCCCACCGCGCCAACCCGTCAACGGCTGCGTGAGGAATTGAATCTTCCCCCGAATGCGTTCATCTTTGGATACATGTGTCGCCTGATCGAGCAGAAGGGCATCCGCTATGGGCTAGAGGCATTTGCCCAGATTGCCCCAGCTTATCCCCATGCCTATACGGTTATTGCTGGCAAGGGGGCGTTGATGCCGTCCTTACAGGCGCAAGTGGCGGATCTCGGATTGACTGAACGGGTGCGCTTTTTGGGGTGGCGATCAGAGCCAACGGCAACTCTAGCGGGCTATGATGTGTTGATGATGCCGAGTTTATGGGAGGGCTTTGGGTTGGTGATGCTGGAGGCAATGGCGAATGGACTCCCGATTATCGGGAGCGCAGTCAGCGCGATTCCGGAAGTGGTCGCAAATGGGGAAAGTGGGTTGCTCGTCCCAGCGCGAGATGTCACCCAATTGGCGCAGGCGATGCGCCGTCTATTGGATGAACCCCATACCCTACAGGGGATGCAACACCATGCTCGCGCTCGCTTGGTTACACATTTCAGCGCAGATCGCATGGCAACACAAACGGCAACCTTTTATCGTCAGGTGCTCAATTAAAATCGGAAGGCATGCCCATTTATAAATTGCATCACTTGGCATCATCGCTTATCATGAATACTGTTTGGCGTTGCAAGTAGGAAAACTTATATCTATGCTGAAGATAACGGGTTTGGCTACAGGACTAGGCATACTACTTCTCATGTTGGTTTGGGGTAGTGTAATCTTCCCTACAACCGTTATCGCGCAGTCTGGCTTGCCATCATCAATCACACCCAGCCCAAGACCCGCGCAAGTTGGAGTTGCTACACCCGGCACGGATGTAGGCAGAGCTTACTCCCCTAATGTTCGCCCCGCCAACCTTCCTTCAGATTCAAGTGAATATGCGATTTTAGCCTACACGGCAACACAGAATGCCCTAGATTTAACCGCCTTAGCAGACGCAAACGCGACGCAACGGGCAGTGCTGGCAACACGTCGCGCGGTCTTAGAGGGGGATTTCGCAACGCAATCGGCAAGCATACTTGCCACCGCTACCGTCCTCAATAATACGTTACAGCTGGCGAATGCAGTTGCCACGCAACAAGCAGGCGTTTCGGCAACACAATCGGCAAGCATACTTGCCACCGCTACCGTCCTCAATAATACGTTACAGCTGG
>JBMOEO010000121.1:0-9580 GCA_049318945.1 Phototrophicaceae bacterium
AACCGCGAAATGATCGGGCGTGCGCGTGATGGGAAGGTCAAGCCAGAGGATGTTGCTGGCAGTACCGTCACCATCAGCAACTTGGGCATGTTCGATGTGGATAACTTCATTGCCATTGTGAACCCGCCTGAATCTTTGATCTTGGCGGTTGGCTCGGCAAAGTCTGTTCCAGTGGTGTTGGCTGACGGAACGTTGGGCGTGGGAACACGTATGAAGATTACCATCAGCGTTGACCACCGCGTAGCGAATGGCGCAGAAGCCGGCGAGTTTATGGCATACCTCAAGAACCTGCTAGAGAATCCAATGCGTTTGCTGATGTAACCTCCAGTGAACCGATTAGACTAACCTTGTTGAAGGGAGGCTGGTGAAGCCTCCCTTTTTCGTTCATTTTTATAATGCTTTGCTAGACCAATAGATAGCAAAAGATGGGTACACTAAAGGAGTTAGCAGAAAGAGGTAGTGATGGTTTTACACACCATAGAACTAGAAATCTCCCCAGAAGTCTACGAACGTGTTAAGCAGATTGCCCATAATAGCCAACGTTCCGTTGAAGTTATCTTACAAGAAACCCTGACTTTGATGTTCGGTACATGGCAAGAAACTCAAGTTCAATTGGAAGACCTTCCTCAGTATAGTGATGAGCAATTATGGGCGATTGTGCATCGCCATATAGCGTGGCATCATGAAACGCGCCTGCGTGAATTGGTGGCACAAGCTAAGGAAAAGCACCTACCCGAAGCCGAGTATGCCGAAATGGAGGGTCTAGTTGATGAGGTAGATCGCTACATGTTGTTACGCTCACAGGCTTTGATCTTGCTCAAGGAACGTGGGTATCAAGTGGAACAGCAATTCAAACTAGGTGCATAACATAAATGGCATATCTTTCTGAATCCTTGCGTCAACAAGTTAGTGAACGTGCGCAAGGACGTTGTGAGTATTGTCAAACTCAGCAAGTGATTGTTGTGTCAATGGTAATAGACCATATTGTCCCTGAATCAGCGGGTGGTAGCAGTGACTTAGATAATCTATGCTTAGCCTGTATTAGTTGTAATGCCTTCAAGCAGGACTTTCAAACGGGTATTGACCCTGAAACCCAAACTGAGTGGCGTTTGTTTAATCCCCGTTATGATGTATGGCACAATCATTTTCACTGGAGTGATGATGGTATCATGTTGGTTGGGCTAAGCCCTGAAGGACGAGCTACCATTCTACGTCTTAAAATGAATCGTCTTGCTGTATGTGAATCACGGCGTTTGTGGGTCACTGTTGGCTGGCATCCCCCCAAATAAAAGATAAAAACTATTCACCTTATGTGTAAGCGTTTCTTTTATTGCTTATCACATTCAAAATAGATTTATTCCTCAAAAGATGTGAGAGAAGTTTAGATTGCTAGGAAGCATCCTAATTGAGCCTCCCTTTTTTGTCTGTTTTTATAAGGCTTTGCTACCCATTGGTCTAGCAACATTCTATACTTAGAGTCTAGTTGTGTTGAGTCGAAAGTCTAATTCAATGAGTTTAGTGGAATATACCTACTTCCATGATGCCATCCACTACTTCAAATTTTTATCCAGTCGGTCTACGGCGGTTGATGAGTTCTTGTTGTTGTATCAACCGACTTTGCTGGCGCATAACCCCCAACGTCCCTTTCTGTTGGTGATTGATGTGACGGCATCAGGCTTGCCACCCATCACTTATGTTGTCCCAACGGTGAGAAAGTTCTATCGGCAAACCCCGCCACCTCCAATCTTACGCTCGGTCTTTATTTTTAGAGATCGCATGTTGGTTCGGATTGGCGAAGGGGCAATTAACTTGTTGAACGTGAATGCAACGCGACGCTTCATTCATGAATCTGAACGTGATGATGCCATTCGGTGGTTGTTAGACAATACTCCAAAGTAGGGGATAGGTTGATTTTGGTTGAATATTTGACTCCTCAACTCACATATAAACTGAGCGAAGGCGTTCATCACTATCAATTCTATGATGGCAACCGCGCCAATATTGATGCCATCTTGATCCACTATGAGAGCGTTCGCAAAGCGCATCCCCCCGATCAACCCTTGAGGTTGCTGATTGATCTTGCGTCAGCATCTGCACCTTCGTTGAGCTACATGATGACGCAAGTACGAAATTCTTATCGGGTTGTTCCTCCTGTTCCTGTGACGCTTATCGCCTATATCATTGTGGATAACCATATCACGCGCTTGGGGCGTTCCATGTTGGAGCTATTGCGTTTTAATGTGAAGCGTAGATTCTTTTTGAAGAACGAATTAGAACCAGCTTACGCATGGCTATTGAATCGGTGACATAACTATCAGGCACAAAGCGAGATTGTCCTATGACTACCCTTAACCTAAACAAAGTAGCCACCCAGCAAATTCAATTGAATCCCTATCTAGTGTATGAGTTCCGTTATGAACGCATCCATTGTTTGATCTTCTCAACACAACAGGGAATTAGTCACCTCAATGAACTTGAACGGCAAATGATTTTTGATGATAGTGTTGCCCTTTCTGAGAAGTTGTTTCGTGAGCATGACCCCACTCAACCCTATTTGGTTTATATTGATCTAGGGGATTATAAGACTAACTCGACATCGTATTTTCTACAACAAACGCGCAAACTCTATCGGCGTGTTCCTCCCCCCTCTAAGATGCGTGTGGTCTATACTCATAGCAACCGCTTGATGCTATCCCTCGCCAAGTCCTTGATGAACACGCTAAAGATAGGGAAGATTGAGCGACGTTTTTATCAGCGTGATGAATACGCCCAAGCAATTGCTTGGCTTACCCAACCCTTCTAAATCATCAAAGCGATGGTGTGGGTCAATATCAGGAGAAAAGTTAAATCAGCTTATGACTACAGGACAGCCATTATCTGCACAACGGGTTCAGATTAACCCGTATTTGATCTATGAGTTTCGTCATGGTCAGATTCACTATTTTGTCTTTGCCTCGCAAAAAGACCTACAACCCTTAAGCGAAGCCGTATTGCGGAAGATTGTCGATGACTATGCTGACTTCTCTGAGAAGCTGATGCGTGAGCATGACCGAGAACAACCCTTCTTGGCGTTTCTGGATTTGGCGGATCGCAAGAGTACCTCGACTCAATATGTCATGCAACAAATGCGTAAGGTCTATCGGCGCGTCCCTCCACCCCCTAAGATGCGCGTAGTCTATACTCACAGCAATCGCTTGATGCTATCCCTCACCAAGTCTTTGCTCAATGGGGTGAAAATCGGCATGGTGCAACGTCGCTTCTATCAGCGCGACGAATATGAGGATGCGGTGGATTGGCTCTTAGAGCCGTTCTAAAGTCCACAATGTTGTCACCGTTTGGAGTAGAGCAGCCACAGCACAACCTATGGCAAACACACCCCACTCATAATCGGTGGGGGATGCCAGCACAAAGGCGGAACGCGCAATCATAAAGACCACCCCCAATATCAAATAACCGAGTGGGCTGGCGATCATCCATTTCCACGTTTTGCGTGGGGTGTCGCGTAGGATTGACCACTGAATAATCCCCAGTGCCAGCCCATAGAGGGTTGCCCCCGTCAGGTTATCCGCATACCAAACGGCGGCATACAGCAGGGCAGTCCCCGTGAGGCTCCCTAGTATGCCATAGCCTAACCAGTCCAAGCGTTCATGACGCAACCACTGTGGCAAGAATAGCAGTTGGGTGAGGGTGGCAACCAACCCACTTCCTCCCATAGCGGTTAGCCAAAGCGTGAGGCGTTTTTCTTCTAGCCATATTGTCCCACACAGATAAAGCCAAATGGTTAGGGCAAGCGTTTGTAACAATACGTGAAGGGCAAAACGACGCGAGAATACAAGAGGGTGATCGAAAGTCATGCAGGCTCATTCAGATAGATACAATAAGACAAGCCCCACGCAGATAGCATGGAGTATCACGGCTAGGGCATAGGTTACAAGTAAGTTCATGCCTTGCCCAAGAGGCGCAATCATACCGAACAAAGCCCCTCCAACCAAGTGTAAGATCAACCAGTTGCGTCGCGTTGTAGTGGGATATTCCCAGCCAACGGATTGGATGAAGGCGAACACCCCCATGAAACTTGCCATAGAGGCAGTTGTGGAAAGCATCGGAAAGTTGGTCAAAAGTCTGGCGATGAGGAAAGCAGGAAACGTGGCAAGCATCCCCGCCAACCATCCCGACTGCAAGGCGATGCTGGGCATCAAGTGGGTTTGGGCGCGGTGGATGCGCCATCCCCAAAGCCCACCCCCCAGCCCCAACCCGACCAGTGCCATCCATGGCATTAGCCCAATCAGGCGTAACCCAACCAACGCCACGTAAACTGCGGTTGCCATGCCCAACCCTAGCGACCATTCCCACACCCAAACTGCCACCCATCGCGCCCATGCCACGCGGTTAAGCCGATGCACCGCTTGCCACACCTTCACTCAACATACCTTCCCATAGGTGGAATGGTTGCGGTTGAGTGTTTCCTCGCGCGTGCGCCAATCCGCTAGGTGGGTGGTCATCAGGTTCTGAAAGCCCTTCCCGTGATTGAACTCAATCAGATGAACCAGTTCATGCACCACCACATATTCAACCAACTCTACAGGAAGCCAACACAACGCGCGGTTCAAGGTGATGTTCCCCCGATTGCTACACGATCCCCACTTGTTGTACATGGTGCGAATTTGTATGCGCTGGGGCTGTACGCCAATTTTAGTTGACCACTGCTCAACCAGAGCATAGATGGTTTGTGGGCTAGTTTGTTCGGCAGGGATGGGCTGGATGCGAGTTTCTAGTTCCCCCATGCCCCGACGAATGAACGCTTGTACTTGTGGATGATTGGCATTCATCCAATTGGGGATGAATACCTCAACCCCGCCGGGCACGGCTCTCATCATCATGCTCCGTCGTTTTTGTCGGCGAATGGTTATTGAGGTTGTATTCAATCATCACGCCCTTCTATAAAAGTGATCGTAAAAAACAGCGGTTTGCTAGGGGGCTATGTAGCATCTTGTCAGCATTTTCATTACAATATTGATAGGTTTACATCAGTTTAGCAAGTGTTTCTAAACTGATTGAAGGGGAAAAAAGATGACCCATGCACTTGTTCTGCCAGACCAAAACTTCCTAGATTGGTATCACGCCACCAAGAACTATGTCGAGTTCTTCAAGTCTGTGGCAATTGTTCGCTCTCCTGCAGGGATGAACCTCAATCGCTATAAGACGATCTCTGCCGTTAAAACAAAAGGGATGTGGTTCAACGATGATCCCATAGCCCACATTCGTCGCGCTTATCCTAGCGTCGTGACGGTGGATGTGTTGGATGCTCCCACCCCTGCCCAACTGGCAACGTTGCTCAATGCGCGTGTTGCCAGTCAACAACGCTTGGGAACGGATGCCAACCAAGATCATCGCTTCACGCTGGATTGGGCAACCGAGAGCTATACCCTACGCATCTTGCGCCCCTTCAATCTGGCATTAGGGAACGGTTTGTTTCACGAGGGCATAGACATTGCGGCTGAACAGGGCACTCGTGTTATTTGTGCGGTGGCGGGGGAAGTGGTCAACTTGGTTGCTCAAGAGAGCGGTCTGGGCTATGGTGCATATTTACAGGTGGGGACGATGCACGGGCGCGATCGCTACCTAACCACCTATACCAACTTGCGGAATATCGTTGCTCAACGTGGGCAACAGCTTCAAGTGGGCGACCCAATCGCGGAATGTGCCAGTGATGCAGGGATTAAGCTGGTGGTGCAAAAGGCGCGTCATGATACGGGCAACCGCTACAACATGCCCGGCGCGATTGATCCGCTCCCGTTGATTTACGTAGATGGACTCACCCTACAAACGACTGCTACAACAGGCTTACGGATTCGGCGTGGGCAAGGGACGAACTTCCCTAAAGTGGGTGACTTGAAATATGAGCAGGTTGCTCGCCCACTTGAGCCACATGGCATAGCAATCGTCAAGATGCAAAGCAACGCCACTGATAACCTGTGGGTGAACCTAGAAACTCAAGAGGGGGTAAGTGGGTTTGGCGCGGCATGGTTTTTGACGGCGAGGTCTCCACGCTCTAAGTTCCCCCCCAGCTTTGCCACCAATGGAGTGAACCTTGATTTGCTCAGTGCGGCAGGCAAGCCCAACCCAAACCAATTGGGGAAGATGCAATATGTACGGTTGCTGTATAACGTCTCGATGGGCGCGGGTAGCCAAGACCTCAATCGCGCTCATAGCTTATATGAACCCTATTTGCGTGCGTGTGCTGAAGCGGGCAAGAAGGTGATCTTGGTTTATACGCACCAAACCTATGGAGAAGGGGCGGGTTATGTTTGGGAACAGATGGACTCTGCCAAGTGGAACGAGCTAGGGCAACGCTTTGCCGAGTTTGTGCGGAGTATCGCCGCACGCTATGTAGGGCGTGGTTGGATCGCCGCTCATCAGGTTTGGAACGAGCAAGACGCACCAGAAGGGGCAGTCGCTTCGGTGCGCATGAACGCGCTGGATTACGCCAACCTGCTCTCTAAGACCATTGTTGCCATCCGCTCTGTGGATGCCACCACGCCGATCATCACGGGGGGGCATACTGGAGGACCTCAACGCGGTGCAAATTATGCGCGTGCCACGCTGTCCGCCCTCCCCAGCTCCATCCGTCCCGATGGGCTTGCCTTTCATCCGTATGGGCGCGGTCCCGTAGTGGGGACAACCTTCACCATCTTCGGACACATTGAAGAGGAGATTCAGGCATATTGGAGCGCAATGCCCAATAAGCGCATGTGGATTACAGAATGGGGTGTGTTGGATCAACCGAACGCTTCGGTCAGTTCAGTGAGTGAGTATGCCAAAGGGTTCATGCAATACTTACAAGCACGCCATCCTGAAAAGATTGCCGCCATGATTTGGTATGCGTGGGCAGATTCAATGCACAATGGATATGGGCTAGTGAATGAGGCTAACGCGCCGAAAGAACCGTTATACTCCCTCTACACAAGCATGGCATAGCACAGCACACATTAGGGGTATGTAACCTACCCCGCCCAATCAGGTGAATGGAGTTTACTGGGTGATAACAGTTCTATCTGTAGAAGATGTACTGCACTATCGTCAACAGGGTTTCAATTCTGATTCCACCGAACAACCTATTTTTTCACCCCATGATGATGCTACCGATAGCTTACACATGGGCTGGCAACCTGCCCGCCATCACCCCATCCTAGCGGCTGTCTCGGTTGTGCGTGCATCTGCCTACGATAACGTGTTTGCGCCGGGGGTGCTTCGTCAATCCGTTGACCCCATGTCGTGGCAAATTCGTTTGATGCTCCCCCCACATGAAGCCCATGCCACCTTGATTCAAGAGGGTATCAACTATGCCATTGAGCAACATGCCACCCAAATCTGGGCGGATGCCCCCGTTGCCAGCGTTCCATTTTTCCAACGGAATGGGATGCTGTCGTATGGGGAGGCGTATCAGCACAATCTATTGGGGAAGTGTTACTTCGTTAGCCGTTCCCTCACCCTAGAGGGGAGTTTGAGCTATCTACACGCTTTGACACAGTTTGATCTGGATAGCATCCGACGCTTGCTAGATGGCTATTACAGCAACGTTCACACTGCCTTAGACGAACGCTATGAGGACTATCAAGACGATCAACAATTGCAAAATGTGATGCACTCGTTTGGCAAGGTGATCCGAAAGCTAGAAACATTCAATGAGTCTTTGAGCCTGATGGTACGACAAACTAAGAAGGTTTATGATTCTACCCAGCTGGAATAATCAACCCCAACAAGGTGGGGCAGGGCTAGACCCGTCCCACCTCACGAACTTTCACCAATACAACACACGCTAAAATTAAATAGTGTAAGAACTTTTGGGGACTTTCTATTCAAGGAGACATCAACGATGGATGATATGCAACTTCTGATAAACCTACACAAAGATGGGATGCGTCAAGGTCCTGGCGGTGATGATGAGACCCGTCTGGCAGTCATGCTCTCTGGGTTACGGGGTAAAACTGATCTCAAGATAGCTGACATCGGGTGTGGCTCTGGCGCGTCTACGTTGGTTCTGGCACAGGAACTAGACGCGCACATTACCGCTGTAGATTTCCTGCCAGAGTTTTTAGAGGTTTTGAAGCGGAACGCCACCAAAGCAGGTGTGATGAACCGTATCACAACGCTTGAACAATCTATGGATCATCTCCCATTTCGAGAAGCGGAACTAGATGCTATCTGGTCTGAGGGTGCAATCTACAACATGGGATTTGAAACAGGGATTATCGCTTGGAAACCCTTTCTAAAACAGGGGGGTATACTGGCTGTTTCAGAGCTTACTTGGTTGACGACTGAACGCCCTATTGATCTACAGTCACACTGGGACAGTGAATACAGTGAGGTCGATACGGCATCAGCCAAGATAGCAATCTTGGAGCATCATGGCTTTTCACCAATGGCATACTTTACACTCCCTAGTCACTGTTGGTTGGATAACTACTATCGACCTATGCAACAACGGTTCAGCCAATTTCTTGAAACTCACCACTATTCAGATAGGGCTAAATCCATTGTTACTGCTGAAGAAGTTGAAATTGATCTATATGAACGTAATCAAGAGTTTGTCGGCTATGGTTACTATATCGCGCGAAAGTTAGTGGATTGAATGCCCAGCAACTACTTACCATGATATGTCATCATCACGATGAGGTGGGGCAGGGCTAGACCCGTCCCACCTCATGCTGTGTTGCAGGGTTATTCTGCTCGCAAGGCGCGTGCTGTCACCAACCGTCCCAGCTTCCACGCAGGGTAAACGCCTGCCAATAGTGCCGCCACCATCGAAACGCTGAACGCTTGGGTGAGTTCTGAAGGAAGGGGGATGAAGCCCATGCTCCAACCAAACGAACGGATGTTAATCACAAAGACCAACACCGCCGCCAACGCCAATCCAATCGGCACGGCAAGCAACCCCGCTACCAATCCCATCAAGCCGGTTTGTAACAGGGTGAAGCGACCGAGCTGTTGGGGAGTTAGCCCAATGGCACGCATAAGACCATACTGGCGTGTGTTCTCTAGTTGAAGCGAAAGCAAGGCGGAAAGAATCCCGATGAAAGCAACAATCGTGGCAAGCAATCGCAAAGCAACGGTGATGCTAAACGCTTGATCGAACACCAAGAACACGCCATCGCGCAGGGTGCGGTTGCTTTGCACGACCAGATCATAACCTGCCAACGTTTCCGCCTTGAGGGTTTCGATCACACTATCAAGACGGCTTGGCTCCTCCACATAGGCGGCAATGCTACTCACTTGTGGGTCATTCCAGAATTGACGGTATGTTTCTAAGCCCATGAAAACCGTCCCCTGATCGCTACTGTAGTCGTAGAAGACCCCAAAGATTTCAAAGGTGCGCTCCCCTTGATCGGTCAAGAGCGTGAGTGTGGCGTTGTCGGGGGTAATGCCACGCTTGAAAGCGAACGCCTCTGAAACCATCACCTGCCCACCATCCAGCGCGTCTTGATGGTTGGGCGTGGGTGCGTTGTACCATGCGAAGCGACGGCGGTCTTGTGCGGTATCCCACAACACGGCGGTTAGGTTGACGGGAGGCAGGGTGGGT
>JBMOEO010000122.1:0-9480 GCA_049318945.1 Phototrophicaceae bacterium
GGGTGGATTTGGGTTGTACGCGCTGGCAGCAGGCGTGAAGCAGGTGGTCAATGTGGACTCCTCCCAAGCCGTCCTAAAAATTGCCAAAGACAGCATCAAGCGGAATGAGCTACCGCTAGAAAATGCTCAATTCGTTACGGGGGATGCCTTTCAAGTTTTACGAGATTACGTCACACAAGGGGAACAGTTTGATGTGGTCGTGCTAGACCCGCCCAAGTTTGCCCAATCCACCAAAGATGTCGAGGGAGCAACACGCGGTTACAAAGACCTCAACCTACAATCCTTCAAGCTGATCCGCTCTGGCGGGTATCTGATGACCTTCAGTTGTTCTGGGGCAATCAGTCAAGACTTATTCCAAAAAGTGGTCTTCGGCGCGTTAGCAGACAGTGGCAGACAAGCACAAATCATCCGCCACCTGAGCGGGAGTGAAGATCATCCAGTGGCATTGACCTTCCCAGAAGGAGCCTACCTAAAAGGGTTGCTGTGTCGTGTGTGGTGAGGCATAGCGACGTTCTGCCTCCAGTTGTGCCTGCAACAGTTGATCGACCTTGCGTCCGGTTTCTACCCAACTGATTCGGCTTAAGCCCAATTTCTCACGGATCGTTTCAGCGTCCAGTCCTTGACGTGTATCTTGCACCGCGCTTGTCCACCGCAATACTTCAAATGACAAGCGCGTGGGCAACCCCGCCCCCTCGCCAATATCGGACAAGATGTATTCAAGGTTGCGTGCCGTACAGGTGAACACCTTCTCGGTAATGCGATATTGTAATTTGTACTGTTCAAACCTCGCTAACCATTCCTGACTGATTGGAATTTTGCGCTCTTTGTAGACGTTTTGCGCGGTTTGGTAAATGTGCAAATAGGGTTCTTCCGCCTCTCGGTGAATGTCACTGACGACAAGGCGCATCGCCTCATTCTTCTTGATCGCCGTTTCTAGGAGCAGTTTCAATAGAACTTGGGGGCGCGTATCGGTTTCATCTTTACGGCGCATAGTTTGCGAAAAGCGTATTGCTTCTTGAATTTCAAGCGTGGTGAGGGCATACGAGAGGGGGGCTTCTTGGTTGCGTTGCACAACCGATTTAGCAGGATCATGCCCAAGCACATTGATAGAGCGAAGCCACTTGAAAAACACCTTGAGCGATGTCACCCGTCGGGCATAGGTTTTACGGCTGCACGGCACACCGCGTTCATGTTCCATCCAGTTGAGGAAAGCATTCAATGCTGGGGTTTGAAACGCCTGTAACGCAGTCTCCATACCGCCATGCTCGCCAAGCAAAACAATATCCGCTAGAAAGGCTTTGATGGTGTGTTCAGACTTACCCTCTTGGCGTAGGTACTGTTCAAAGAATGGCAAGGTTTGTACAAGCGGAGTCCGTTTATCGAGATCATCAACCGCTTGGGGTTCAAGCGAGAATAACGGAAGTTGTTGAGAATCTACCATCTTTAGCACCTTAGTATGCAGTCCATCACTACGGTGTAGTGTACGCCTTCAACAAGGTGGGGTCAACAATCCAGCCCTCTGCGTGGGGAATTTGTGCTGGGATGCCGTAGTTGTAGTCACGCTGTTGATGCGCCCATGCCGCCTGAATCATCGCCAACACCGCGTCCAACGTGTCCCCCTTATGATCTGCCAAGCACTGCGCTTGTTGTGTTGCGGATAAGCATATCTCCACTTCATAGAGGCGTGCCGCCCCTATAGCGAGTTGCCCCAGCAAATCAGCACGCTGATTGAAGCCATGCGTGGGGTTGGTCTCTGATTTATATCCGCCCTTCACGCCCGTTAGCGCACGCACAAACAGAGCAGGATAGACCTCCACGATTGTACAGGGGGAAGCCGTGACGCGGTGGGCGGGTAGATTCACTCCAAAGGTGGCAAGGCGCGTTGCCCCCTCATAGAACATCTTGCCGACGGGGATATAGTCCATTTGCATGGGGCTTTGTGCGCCAGCAAGTTTGTCTGTCAAGCGAAAGTGATAGCGGTCTCCTTTGGCACGCGGTCGGCTATACTCGCGCACCACGCGCACAAAGTCGGTTTTGCTCATCCCGCGCACATGCGCAACCATTTGTGCCCAATCAGTCGCCCAGTGCATATTGTGCAAGAAGCGCAAGGGCAATCCCAACGCACAATCAAACCCCGCCACACAATGCGGATGATCCGCTAACCACGCCTCTAACGGCTGAAAGGTGTGCCAACGGTGGATCGTTTGAAGCGTGAGTTGGTTGCCCTCCAAGTGCCCCACTGCCATGATGAGGGGCTTGGTTTTGGTGGGGGCACTGGTGAAGTCTAGCCCGATGATCTGCATGGTTAGCGTTTCAAGTTCCAATGATCGCTGGTGTAAACGGTATGATACAACGTGAGCGCGTGATCTTGTTCGGCATCACTCAATGACTCTAGTTGCCAATCCATCCCGAAGGTTTGGGCAAACGCAATAGCAAAACGCTCCGCGACGGTTTGCCATGCCACCGACACCCCCAACGCCTCCGTTAGTGTGGTTGCGCGTTGTGCCACTTGTTGACGGGCAAGAGCGCGTTGCTCTTCATCAGCATAAACCAAGACCTCACAAATGCGCGTGATGTCCCCATACAAAGGCAACGTACCGTGTTGTAAGACGGCTTGGTGACGGCGTAGCTGTGCGCTACCGATCAGCTTCTTACCTGCCCATGTGATCTCATACTTGGAGGGGACTTCAAAACATACCGCCCCCATTGCGTCAGTCGGCGTATCGGGAGACATGGCTTGAACCGATAGCTCAAGTTGTGCCATTGCCAGATACAACGCCTCGCTGATACGTAAGTATGTGGGCAAGATGCCCCCTCGCGCAATCGGATCATCTTCTGGGAGGGAGATGCTATAGGTGAGTTCATCGGCATGCAGGATCGCTTTTCCACCTGTAGGGCGACGGACTGCCCCCCAACCTTGCGCCAGTAAACGATCAAAGTCTACATCAGCAATCCGTTGTCCATAACCCAATGATAGACAATAGGGATGCCATCCATACAATCGGAGAGTAGGTGGTTGCAAGCCTGCCCCCACTGCGTGCATGATAGATTCATCCCTAGACATGTTCATAAAACCGTCATGAAAAGTGTCCAAGATCAAACGCCATTGACGCAATTTTCTGACCTTCATATACTAAGACGAGCATGATATGGGCATTATAATGAATGGAACCCTTTTTCCCATGACGCAAAATCCACAACGACATCCCAATCGGCAAGTTCCCCCCCCACCCCCTAGCATGGTACAGGGTTCAAAAAGTCGCCAACGCCAACAAAAGCGACGTACAACCTTTGGCAATGAATGGACGCTTGTCATTGTGGCGGGGTTATTGGTATTTGTAGCCATTGCTTCAAGCGCGTTGGTCGCCTTGTGGTTTACCCTTTCGCAAACACAAGCGGAGGTAATCCCTACTGCTGTCATCGACATTCCTACCCCCGTTCGGGTGGTCAACGATTATAGCTCGGTAGACCTTAGCCTATTGAGCGGAAGCCTATTGACCCTTTCTGATGGGCGCGAGATTATCGTTGAGGCATGGGATGGTACATCACGCTTCACCATTTTGTTAATGGGTTTAGACCGTCGCCCTGGCGAGAGCGGATTACAGTATCGCACTGATACCATGATGTTGGTGAGCCTTGACCCTCAAAACAATTCTGTGGGTATCTTGAGCATCCCGCGCGATCTCTATGTTTCCGTGCCGGGCTATGCCACCCTGCAACGCATCAATACCCCTATGGTTTTAGGGGAACTCCAATGTGAAGGGTGCGGTCCTAACCTAGCGATGCAAACCGCACAAAATAATTTAGGCATCCGCGTTAATGAGTTCATCGCCGTAGATTTCAGCGCGTTCATCAACTTTGTTGATCTGATTGGTGGGATTGATGTCACCACAACTTACACCATCAATGACCCCGCCTACCCCAACATGTACTATGGCTATGATCCCTTTTACTTGGTTGCCGGCGATCATCACCTAGACGGCGCAACCGCGCTTAAGTTTGCACGCACGCGACACGGAAGCAGCGATTTTGAACGCGCACTCCGTCAACAAGATGTATTGTATGCCATCCGTGACAAGATTCTACAACCGGGCACGCTTGCCAATCTCATCATCCAATCCCCCACTTTGTATTTGCAGTTTCAAGAGAGCTTCATCAGTGGGTTAAGCCTCGATCAATTGATCCAGCTGACTCTATACGTGAAGGACATCCCCAAAGAGAACATCTACACTGGGGTGATTGACCAGCGTTACGTGAGTAACTACATGACCCCCGAAGGCGCAGCAGTGTTGATCCCGAATCGCTCGGCATTGCCTAGCCTGATGATCGAGGTCTTTGGAGAGAACTACTCCCAATAGAAAATTGGCAATAAAAAACGTCACACCTTTTGGTGTGACGTTTCATTTACACTTAAAAACCCCGCCATGCCGTGTGTGCGTGGAGTTTTGAACCTGCTTACGCAGGTGGGTACCCAAAACATCATCGCTGTCTTGGCTCTAGCCTATCACATTGATGATGTACGTCGGGTCCCGGAAATGAGAGTGTTGGCTCAAAACGGGGGTACGCCATCACGTACACAGCAGGACTTTCTTTATATCAAAACTTTGGCAAGATTTCAAACATCAGTTTGGAAAAAACCTCATTTCAAGGCTACTCAAGCAGAATCTCTCCCCATTATCATAAGCCTCAAGGGAAAGATTTTACTTCTCCCACATTCTCAACAATGAGGTACTAAACAATGAATAAATTCATGAGAGCAACTTTAGCGGAATTTGTTGGCACGTTCATTTTGGTTTTCGTCGGTAGCGCGGCTGTCGTCAATGCAAACGGGAATGTCCTCATTCCTGCTTTTGCACATGGTTTGGCGGTGGTAGGCTTGGCATACACGTATGGGCATGTTTCTGGCACACAGATTAATCCGGCGGTAACGCTCGGCTTTTTGGTGGGAGGCAAGATGAGCCTGCAAGAAGCTATCGCAGATTGGATTGCACAGTTTGCGGGTGGGATTTTGGCGGCGGTTGTCCTGTTCGCGCTCATCCCCACAACGGGCGGCTACGGCGAAACCACTGGCTCACTCACTGAAGGGAGCGTATGGATGGCGGCGGCAATGGAAGCTATCTTGACCTTCGTGTTGGTAGGAACCATTTACCAAACGGCGATCTACAAGAAGGCGGATAACTTCGCTGGCATTGCCATCGGTCTCACCCTGACCATGCTCATTTTAGCAGGCGGTCCCTTCACAGGAGCATCCCTCAACCCCGCGCGTACACTGGGACCGGCAATCGTAGCTGGCAACTTCAGTTACATTCTGCCCTACTTCGTTGGGATTTTTGGAGGAGGCGCGTTAGCAGGGTTGTTCCATACTTACGTATTGCCCTCTAACGATTAATTCTGAAGCTCGCCCTGCGATGGGAAACCAGTCTCAAGCTGATTTCCCATCGTGTTCGGCTTGCGTCTTATTGCGGGTTTTGCTCTGCTTCGATGGCTTCTAAAGCAGACGGTGCTAACTGAATGTGGAGTTCCGTCAGTTGAGCAGGCTCAACATACGAGGGGGCTTTTGCCATAGCATCTGCGCCTGTTTGTGTCTTGGGGAAGGCGATCACCTCACGGATGTTCGGTTGTTGTGCCAAGAGCATGACCAAGCGGTCAATCCCCCATGCCATGCCACCGTGTGGGGGCACGCCATATTCAAACGCTTCTAACATGTGACCGAATTGGTCAATGGCATGTTCGATGTTTTGCCCAATGAGCGGGAAGATTTTCTCTTGTAGCTCACGTTGGTGAATGCGGATGCTTCCCCCGCCCACTTCGTATCCGTTACACACCAAGTCATACTGTGACCCACGTGTTTTGCCGGGCGAACTTTCCAACAAGGATAGGTCTTCTGGAAGGGGTGCGGTGAACATGTGTTGCGAAGGGTCCCAACGCTTTGCCTCTTCATCCCACAAGAACATGGGGAAATCAATCACCCAGCAGAATGCCATCATGTTCTTGTTTTCACCCACCAAGTCTAACTTCTCGGCGATGGTACGGCGCAAGATGTCAATCACCGCATAATTCACCTCATCCTTGTCGGAGATGAACAAGAGCAAATCGCCTTCTTGTGCTCCAGAGCGTGCCATCAACTCGGTCAATTGTGCTTCCGTCCAGAACTTCGCCATTGCCCCTTTGGCGGCTTCCCCTGCCTTACCCAACGTCAACCAACCCAAAGCAGCCGCGCCAGCACGCTTTGCCAAGCCCTCAAGTTCTTGAGCAAATTGTTTAGCGGCAGTGTTGCTCATGGCTTCGCTCAATAGCGAAATAGGCGCGTGAATCATCTTGACGCGCTTGCCGGCGGCAACGTTGCTTTGGAACACGCCAAAGGTGGATTGAACCGCCACATCGGAAATATCCACCGCAGCAAGGGTATAGCGCATATCTGGGCGATCTGTCCCGTACAAGTCCATTGCTGTTTGCCATGTGATTCTTGGGAACGGCTTGCCCAGTGTGGGACGTTCAGGAATGAGCGTCTCGATCAGTTGAATCATCAAGCCTTCTGCCAATTGCATCACATCTTCGCGCTCGACAAAACTCATCTCGATGTCCAACTGGGTGAACTCTAGCTGACGGTCTCCGCGTAAGTCTTCATCACGGAAGCAACGCGCAATCTGAAAGTAGCGTTCATATCCCCCCACCATCAACAATTGCTTGAGTTGTTGTGGGCTTTGGGGTAGGGCATAAAACTTGCCGGGTTGCAAACGACTAGGAACAAGGAAGTCACGTGCGCCTTCAGGGGTGGTCTTGAATAGGATTGGCGTTTCGATCTCAACAAAGCGTTGAGCATCCAAGTAATCCCGAATGAGTTTAACGGTGCGATGGCGCAAGATGATATTGTGTTGCATGTTGGGGCGGCGCAAATCCAAATAGCGAAAGCGCATGCGCTCCGCTTCTTTGATCGGTTCATCAGCGTCAGCAATATCAAACGGAGGGGTTTTAGCAGGATTCAACAGGTTAATTTGGTGGGCAACCACCTCTACTTCCCCAGTTGCAAGGTCGGGATTGTGTGTTCCTTCTGGGCGAAGACGCACCACGCCTTCCACCTGTAATACATATTCACGCCGTACTGACGTTGCAATCTCATGGGAGGTTGGGGAAATCTCTTGGTCAATGACCACCTGAACGATGCCCCAACGATCACGTAAATCTACAAAGATCACCCCGCCTTGATCGCGCCGACGATTAACCCAACCCGCCAAGATGACTGTTTGCCCACTATGTTCTCGGCGAATCTCGCCCGCCAAATGCGTCTTGTGCATAGAATCCTAAACTCCTCAAAGTAATAACGCTTATTCCGTTGAAACCTTCCATCGCTTGAATCGTAGCATCATAACAAGTAGCGTAGGAGTTGCTCAACGGCAACAAGACAAACTATGTGGGTTAAGATAACATAGTGCGCTAGAGAAATAAACAGCGCGATAGGGCGTGGTGAATCCTTAGCTGGTGAACCCACGAGCAATTTGTGAATCCACCCAATTGGCAAGATAGGGATAGCGATAGTCCTGCCCCTGATAGATTTGATAGCTGGCAAGTGTGGCGTATACCAATCCGACCAGAGGGATAATCCCCAAAGCAGACAACAACAACGCCCCCAAGATGATCCACAACGGCAACACGACCACCCCCACCAAAACCACCACCATCACCACCGCCAGCACGATCCCCAACACGTATACGATAGACCCCACGACAATGGCAAATACCACCCCCACTGTACAGAGGAGTTGCAAACAAAATGCTTGAAGCGCGTGGAAGGCAATGTAAGGGGAACGCTCTTTGAACACCAGATAGATCACCAAAGGGACAAACACCAAAAACGGGACAACCGCTACCGCGTTGACAAATCCCGCCACAACGGTAAACCATAAACTGGCGTGGGCAACGGTTGCCCAAAAGCGGTCATCTTCGCCGATATTGGACGCGCTATAACTGCGAGGGGTACGTTTGGGCTTTTCGGGCTGGGGAGTGCTAGGACGATAGCCAGTTTCATAGTCGCGTGCAATGCTAGACGAGGTAGCGGATAAGCGCGAAAGACGCTCATTTTGTCCATCGTCGGTTTGCGGTGGCGTGTTCGGTTGGTCTGTCATGGCGGGTTAACCTTTATCCAGCAAGAGGGGTTCTTTGCCCCCGTAGTGTACTTGAATGAGTTATGTTATGCTAAGTGCGTATACGTACAAATAAAGAAACAAGTTGCAGAAACCTCAATGAATGGGACTAGAACGATGCTTTCAAAAGACTTCACACTCACCAAACGGCATCTAGGTTGGCTCTTGATAATCGGCGCAGGGTTGGGATGCTTGATGGCTTTTAGTGTAGATCTGCTCACAATTTATAGGCAAGTTGGGTTTAGTGGCATCTTCTCGCCTTACACACTGGAGCATTTCCGTAGCCCAATGGGCATTGGACTGGCGCAACGGGTGTTATTACAGGCGTGTGCAGGAGCATGCTTGCTAGGGCTTACTTTGCTCCCACTTGGCAACCAACCCGCTTAAAGGACTATACACATGACCCCAAACCGCTTTAACCCTGCGTTGCGCTGGCTCATCACACATAGCTTCATTGTGATCGCGCTGGTGGTGCTGTTGTTCAATTTTTCGGTTTACATCACCTATGGGGTGAATCTAATTCAATTCCCCTTTGACTACGATCAAGGGGAGGGTTTCGAGTTAGTGGATGTCATCCTGTTTAGCCAAGGGCAATTCCCCTATCGGGATACCGATCACTACCCCTTCTATTCCAGCAATTACCCCCCCCTGTTCCATATCTTCCCATTGCCGTTTATGTGGATGTTTGGGGCGCAATATTGGTATGGTCGCTTGTTGAGTTTTGTCGCGGTGATGATTGGCGCAGGGGTGATTGGGCTTGCCGTGCATCGCACCGTCCCCAACCGCTGGATCGCGTTGTGTGCGGGGCTGGCGTTCTTGAGTTCCAACACCATCTATCACATCTCCCCCCTGTTTCGACAACACATGACGATGGTTGTCTTTGAGATCATTGCCATCAGCGTTTTGGCGTGGGCAAGCCAACATCCCAAACAAACCCTATGGCGATACGGCTTAGGGTTAGGGTTGCTCATCATGGCGGGCTACACCAAACAGTTGGCGGCGTTCAGCGCGTTGGGGGCATTGGTCTTCTTGTTCATCCGCAATCCGCGTCGTGGGATTCTGCTGGGGATGGGGTTTGCTGTAGTGGGGCTGGGGATTTTCGCATGGCTGAACTGGGCAACGGATGGGCAATGGTTTCAACAGGCAATTGCCGCCAACGTCAATGATTATTACGCACAACAAACGGTGGGATTGTTCCGCTTGTGGTTTCGCCTCCATCGGTTCTTGATTATCCCCACGCTGTTGTATATTGCCTATGAGTTGTACTTCACCCGTCTATCCGTGTATAGCATCTGGTTCATCTTCTCGTGCATCGCCCGCGCGTGGAGCAACGTCCCGC
>JBMOEO010000123.1:0-9246 GCA_049318945.1 Phototrophicaceae bacterium
CCCACAACAAGGATCGCTAAACCACGCCTAGATGTTATTTTCATTGAGCATTCCTGACATTACTTGAGTCTAGTTTGGATAAGTTCTGAAATTATATCAACAAATTTATACTTCCATAGAACTCAAATAATGAAAGGTTAGAATTCAATTTGATACATATTTATGACGCGAAGGGACGGCACACGCCATCCCTTACAGGTTACTCGTTGGGTTTACGGTGCGCTTGGAAGCGTTCGGATAACGCCCCGTCTGCCTGTTCTAATAAGCGTGCGTAGGTGTGGGGTTTGCGCTGTTGCAGGAGGGGGAATAGCCCACGCCAGCGCGTGAAAACCGCCTCATCCAGCGTAGCAGTAATCACCTCAGTGGTGTCTCTGCCAGCTTGCGCAAGGATCGTCCCCATCGGATCACAGATGAAACTGCTCCCATAGAAGGTGACGGCATTCTCATGCCCCACACGATTGGTTGCCGCTACGAAAATGCCGTTGGCAATGGCGTGTCCGCGCATGACCGTTTGCCACATGGTGCTACTGTCCATCTCTGGATCGTTCGGCTCACTGCCAATCGCGGTGGGATAATAAATTAATTCCGCCCCGTTCATGCTGAAGATGCGTGCCAATTCGGGAAACCATTGGTCATAGCAAGTGGGCGTGGCAACTTGCAATTCACCCACGCTCCAAACGGGATAGTCTGCCCCTCCCCCAAAGAAATCCGTTTCGTGGTAGCCATCCCCTGATGGGATGTGGATTTTGCGCGTGATCCCCACCAATTCCCCATTGGGGGCGTGGATGGTGGCGGTGTCATAGTAGAGACCGTCGGCAACTTCATAGAGGCTACCCATCACATAGACCTGATGTTGCGCAGCCATCTCAGCAAAGAACGTGCTAGAAACACCGTGACGCACATCTTCAGCATAGGCAAAGCCAGCTTCGTCACGAGTGCCGGGGAAGTACGGAATGAGTGAGAACTCCGGCAAGCATACAACTTGTGCCCCTTGTTCAACTGCTTGGGGAATGAGTTGGCGGTATTGATCTTGCATGCTTTCGATACTGCCAGACCATGCTAATTGGATTAGAGAAAGGGTGGTCGTTTTCATGAGAGCAAGACACTCCTATATGATTTGTGACATCATCAATAGCCAACATCATAACACAATCACCACGAAAAACGGGGAGGCTTTACCTTATACACAATTGTTTTCAAGTGACAGAATATGCGTGAGAGTGTGGAATCAAGAAGGTGATTTTTCCTGCGGATAGATTGATTCTTCTCTTATTTAGGCGCATACTATTTTAAGAGTTTGTGAAGCAAGGGAGTCAAGGCAATGTGGAAAGCGAAGAAGTTAGATCGACATATCATGGAGTTTCGCCCACAACAACCCAATCACAGTTTTGATAATCTATTTTGGACGGAGTTGCGTTGGCGTTTGGTCAACACATTGAACCCATCCACCCACCCCACCTTTTTAATCATCAATGTGAGTGGCTTTGATGATTTGGAGATGAACTTGATTCGCGCGATTGTGTTCTCTGATGAGTTGTGGAATCACCCCAGCTTGGGGATGGCGTTTTTCACCAGCGAGAATCCTCATCCTTATCACCGCTCGTGGTTGAAGATGTTGAGCGTTGCGCAAGAACGCACGCAAATCACCAAGCTACAAACGACGCAATCGGTGAACGAAGCGCAAGAATGCGTGGATGTCGTCCTACGTTATCTTTCTGACCGCACCACAACCACCACCCAAACCCTACGCATCACCCATGTTTAAGCGGTTGCATCCTGTATTTGAGGCTTTGCATCCCATACAGGATTGTGGAATAGTTATCGCATACTCACACGCCACAAGATCACACGGGTTGATCGATGATTAGTTTCATTGCGACAGTCTATAACGAAGGTGAAAACATCCATCGCCTGATGCAATCCTTAGCACGGCAAACGCGCCTTGCGGATGAGATCGTGATTGTGGATGGGGGAAGTAGCGATGAAACGGTGGCACTGTTGCAAAGCTACACAACTACCCTACCGCTTGTGGTGCTGGTTGAAAACGGGGCGAATATCAGTCGTGGGCGCAATCTCGCTTTTGAACACACGCACGGGGACATGATCGCCATCAGTGATGCTGGGGTGACGTTGCCTGATGATTGGCTAGAGCGGTTGATTGCCCCGTTGGAAGCGGATGCCAGCGTGCAGGTTGCGTGTGGCTTCTTCCGTGCTGACCCACATACCTGCTTTGAGGTGGCAATGGGCGCAACCGTTCTACCGTTAGCAAGCGAGATTGTCCCTGCTACGTTCCTGCCCAGCAGTCGTAGCGTCGCCGTGCGCCGTAGTGCGTTTGAGCGCGTGGGGGGCTATCCTGAATGGCTAGACTATTGCGAGGATTTGATCTTCGATTTACGGCTTAAGCAGGTGGGGGCTTTTGCGTTTGTCCCACAAGCCTGTGTATGGTTTCGCCCACGTGGCACGCTTGCCAGCTTCTACAAGCAGTATTATCTCTATGCGCGAGGAGACGGCAAAGCGGACTTATGGCGCAAGCGACATATCATCCGCTACTTGACCTATGGCGTGGTTGCCCCTGCATTGTTGGGGCTGGCACTTGGGCATCATCCGCTGTGGTGGGGAATCCTGCTCATGGCATCCATTGTGTATCTACGCACGCCATACCAACGCCTTCCAGACGTGATGCGTTCGTTCGCTCAAAGCCGACCGATTACGTGGATAGATTGGGCGATTGCCATGCTGTGGATTCCGCTCATCCGCGTGGTGGGGGATGTTGCCAAGATGATCGGGTATCCTGTGGGTTGGGCATGGCGGTTACGCCATTCGCCCCCACGCTGGCAAGACCTCCCCTAACTACCCAACACCATCCGCCACAAGAAGAACGCGCCCATGCCCACAATGATGGTCAAGATCAAGTTCTTGGTTAGCGCACTGCATACGATAGTGACGATGCCCGCTCCCCAGTATGGGTTCTGCAAGGATAGGTCTAGCCCATTCTCGCGGTAGGCTATGAACGGAATGGTGAGCGCGGTTAGGACTGCGACCGGCACATAACGCAAGGCACGCATGACCGCTGGAGATAACGGCATCCGCTGGGTGATGGCAAGTGACCCATAGCGCACGCCAAAGGTGACAACGAACATTCCGAAGATCATGATGACATCGTTCATGCGCGTTGCTCCTGAGATGGGGTGAGGTAGGTTTCCACAAGATAGCCTGCTAAAATGCCGGCGAACGCCCCCACCATCAGTCCGCTATTGTTGGGCAACCCATTGGCGAGAATCCCCACCACGCCTGCCACTACCGCACACACTAGCATGGGGCGGTTGATTACTGCAGGGACGACAATGCCCAAGAAGGTGGCTGCCATAGCAAAGTCTAAGCCCCACTGTTCAGCATTTTGAAATTGGCTCCCTGCTAAAATGCCAATCCATGTCACCAATTGCCAGTTGCCATACATCGCCAGCGAACTGCCCAAGTGATACCATTCCAGATGGGGGAGGGTTTGCTGGGCGTTCGTCCATTTGCTAACCACCACAGCATAGGTTTCGTCGGTGAGCCAAAACGCCAGCGGAATTAACCAGCGTTGCGGAAGGTGCTTGGTGTGGGGGGCGATGGATGCACCATACAAGGCATGACGTAAGTTGACCATGAAGGTGGTTAGGATGATGAGGGGGACGGCGGTATATTGGGCAACTAAATTCACCGCAATGAATTGGGCACTGCCGGCGAAAACGAACAGCGATAACCCTGCTGTGGTGAGGGGGTGAATCCCGTTGGAAACCGCTAACGCGCCAAAGATGATCCCGAACGGGATAGCACCCACGATCAACGGGAAGGTGTCGCGTGCGCCCAGCAAGAACACTTGTAGGCGCGTTTGAGTTTGGGACATAGTGTAAACAACCTTGTAGCGAATGTACTCAAACAGAAAGGGGCAGTATATCACGGACGGGGTTGGGTAGCTTGGGCAAGCGTGCAGTGGCTATAACCACTTTGCGCTTGCTTATAACCATTATGACGAGAGTCGGCGTAGCCCCTTTTGAATCAAGAACACGGTTGCAAACAGGCTACTCATGGTGAGGACGATGGTCGCGCCGGAGGGCACATCAAAATAGTAGGAAACGTAAAAACCGATAATCCCACTCACCACCCCAAACACCGCCGCCACGCCAATCATCTGGTGTAGACGATGCACCAGCAGGCGTGCCGTAGCGGCAGGGGCAATCAGCAAGGCCAACATCAGGGCGATCCCTACCGTCTGCAGGCTCACCACAATGGTGATGGCAATCCCCATCAACAACACCACGCGCAACGCTTCGACGGGTAACTTGAGCGTGTGGGCAAGGCTGACATCAAAACTGATGATGACAAACTCTTTATAGAACAAGAACATCACCACCAACACCAATAGCGAAAGCCCACCCATCAAGTACAGATCATTGACGCTCACCCCGTTGATGCTCCCAAACAGGATATGTGTCAAATCGGTACTGTAGTTCTGTTGGGTGCTAATCATCACGATGCCCAGCGCAAACATGGTGACGAACACCAGCGCAATGGCAGTATCCTCTTTCACTCGCTCATCGCGCGTCATCCAAGCAATCACGCCTGCCGAGATCAATGCCGCCCCTAGCCCACCGATGAACAGATGGCTACCGACATTCCCCCCGCCTAATGTGTAGGAGAGGGCAACCCCTGGCAGAATGGTGTGAGAGAGCGCGTCACCAAAGAACGCCATCCCGCGCACCACCACAAAACAACCCACCACCGCGCTTAAGCCACCCACCAACATCAACGCCACAAAGGCGCGTTGAATGAACGGGTACGTAAGCGGATCCATCAAGAGTTGTAAGGCATCCATCAACCGCCTCCGCACCCATGTTCGTCTGCCAAGAGATAGGCTTGCCCGTCTTCCATGAAAACTTCCACCGTGCCCGCGTATGCCTGACGGAGGATGCTTGGTTGCATCACTTCTTGGGGTGTGCCAAAAGCCACCACGCGCCGATTCAAGATGAGCATGCGATCAAACAGACGGCTTGCCTTGCCCAAGTCATGGGTTGCCAAGAGGATAGTCATGCCGTTGGTGGTGAGAATATCCAGCATTGCCATGATCTCTTGCTCGGCAACAGAGTCCACCCCGTTAAAGGGTTCATCCATGAGTAACACTTGGGTTTCTTGTGCCAGTGCTCGCGCAATGAACACACGCCGTTTTTGCCCTCCGCTCAACTCGCCGATTTGACGGTTTGCCAACCACGACAAGCCGAGCGTTTGTAGCAGTTCCATCACCCGTTCGCGGTCATGTTTGCTGGGCGCACGAAACCACCCGATCTGGCGTGTGCGCCCCATCATGACCACATCAAACACCGTCAGCGGAAAGCCCCAATCAATCGCTTCGTATTGGGGAACATACCCAACCAAGTTATGACTGGTGCGACAATCCTCCCCAAAGATGGAGATATGCCCCTGCGTGAAGGGGATGAGTCCAACCATCGCCTTGAAAAGGGTACTTTTGCCTGCGCCGTTCGCGCCGATGATGGCGACACGTTCGCCCTTTTGAACGCTGAAGGTGATGCTTTCAATGGCAGAAGCATTCCCAGCATAGCCAGCAGATACCCCCTGCACATCCAAGGCAGGCGAGTTTGCGTGTTGAATTGGGGTGATGATAGAGCTATCCCTCATGGTGATTTATGGTGTGGTGTGGGCGAGTGTCTCAACAATCGTGCCGACATTATAGCGCATGAATGCTAAATAGGTTGGGGCAACCTCATTCGATTCACTGAGCGAATCCGTGTACAACGTAGCAACGGGTACATTGATTTCTTGGGCAAGCTGTTGAATGACCCCATCGCTGGTACTGGTTTCAGCAAACAGGGCAACCACGCCTGCTTGTTTCAACTGATCGACCAAGCCTGCTAGGTCTTGTAAACTACTATCCGCCCCCGTCGTGTTGCCTTGTAATACGGTGGCAATCATCCGAAACCCAAAGGCTTCGGCAAAGTATCCCATCGTTTCATGATTCGTCACCAGCAAGCGTTGCTCGGTGGGAAGGGTGTCCAGCGTGGGCAAGATGAACTCCGTGACCAGTGCGTTGAGTTCGGCAAGGTAGGCTTGGGCATTGCTGGCGTATGCGTCCGCATGGGCGGGATCAAGCTCGATGAGGGTATCACGCACGGTGATTGTCCACACCATCACATTATAGGGATTCTGCCAGACGTGGGGATCACAACCAGCGTGAGCATGATCGCTGTCTTCGTGGTCAGCTTCTTCTTCCACTTCACAAGTAGATGCCATGACTGCCTCTTCGGCAGGGGTGAACCCAGTTGCGAGGGTTGCTAGTTCGGCATAGAGCGCATCACAAGATTCATCATGCGTGGCTTCGTGGTCATGTTCTTCTTCCTCATGCTCGTGATGATCGTCTAGTCCAAACTCACGAACGAACACACAGCGCGACACCTCAACCATGGGGGCAGTGGTGGTGTTGGAGATAATCGGCAAGAGGTTCTCCTCAAAGTGGATTCCGTTGGTGAAAACCACATCCGCACTAGATAATGCGGTCAAGGCGCGTGGCGTGGGTTCAAAGCTGTGGGGGTCGGCACCGATGGGCATCACGGTGGTGACAGTAGCATGCTCCCCCGCCACCTGTGCAACCACATCCGCCAAGATACTAAAGCTGGCAACCACTTCGAGCGGTTCAGTTTGGGCAAGGATGACCGAGTGCGATGCCAGCATCGCTATGACTGACAGGAACAAGCACCAAGATTTGCGCATTAGAAATCCTCAAGTTTAGATGATACTGAGTATCAATATAGCAAGCGTGCCACAGGCTGGCAAGGGGGATTTTCTCCCCCCCGTCATGGCAGGGTTAGCGTTCACATAAGAAGGAGATAAATCCGTGTGCGCTTTGGTCGCGCTTCACAATATACTATCAAGAAGAAAAGGTGTTTTTATTTGGAGAGATAGAGCAATGTCACTTCGTATTCCTGAATTAGCTTTACCGTTGTTGACCGCTCCTCATTGCGTGGTCATCGCCACCAACATGCCCGACGGCACGCCCCACCAAAGCATCGTTTGGCATCTATGGGAGTCCCCTCATATTTTGATCTCTAGCTATGAGGCAACGCAAAAGGTCAAGAATTTACGCCGTGATCCGCGCGTTTCGATCACGGTTTTTGCGCCTAACGATCCTTATAACTATGTGGTCGTGCGCGGTGTTGTGCAGTCCATCGAGCCAGAGTTAGACGACTTGGCAAGTGAGGAGGCTTTCGTCAACCGTGTGAGCCGTCACTACACGGGCAAGAAATACTACGGAAACGACGGGGAAGAAGTTCACGCGCTGGTCAAAGATGCCATGCCCAATACATTGGTTATCACCATCCAACCGACCAAGATCAACTATGTAAAGGGCTAAGGTTGTCGTGAAGGTGGGCAAAGTGCCCCACCCCTTAGCGATACTCCAACACATAGAATGAGCGTGTCACATCCTTGAGCGTGCCACGTACAAAATCCACCACCACATACCCCGCCAGCATCAAGCGTTGTAGATGTTGGCGAACATGCACGCGCCATTGATACGCCAACGCCATATCCGATTTCTCTATATCAGGATAGTTGGAGGGAATTTCAAACAAGCAGATGGGCGCAACCTCTGGCAGGACGTTGACCGACGGAACCAGCCAACCATCAGCATTGAGGGTGGACAAGTTAAGGAGGGGATAGCCATGCTCAAGATAGTTCTCTAAGGTTAGGGGTGTATAGGTTTGGTTAGCGCGTGCCTGTACCCCGTCCGTATCCAAGTACCAATCTAGGTAAAGGCGATCAGACATGCCAAAACTGCTTAACCCACCACTAGAATATCCCCCATAAGCATCCTGTTTATAGAGGCTGGCTTGTGCGCCCAGCTTGCGTAGGTTGAGATACGCATTGCGTGAGAGCAACGGATCAAACGTCCACACCACTTGACGGATGCCCCGCGCCAACGCCGTCTCCCGTTGTGCCATCTTCAGCCGATAGCCTAGCCCTTCATCGCGGTAGCTGGGTAAAACCACCATGCGCTTAGAGAAGATATACAACTGCGAATGGGTGTGTGCATCGGGCGCATCCGCATATCCCACCAACCCAATCACCGCGCCAATGCTTTGACCGTTCTCTTGTGCCGCCAAGACATGCCCCCCGGTGGTGATGATGGAAAAGAGCATGTGCGCCGGCACAACCGATTCGGCATCCGCGCCCCAATAGTTGCGTTGTAAATCCACCACAGGGAACATATCCCCCAGTTGTGAAAGGGAAACAATCTCAATGGGCATGTCAGCACACTCCTAAAAATACTTGAGGGAAATTGCCCTCATTGTAGCAAAAAGTGGTATCATCAAAATACCTACAAAAAATAGAGTCATGCCAATTTAGGATGTTATGCAAATGCAACCGATTGATGTCGCGCCTTATGAGTTCACCCGCTACTCGGAAGAAGAGATGTGCTCACGCGCACAAGCCTTCTATGCCATGCTCAAAACGCGCCACAGCATCCGCGACTTTGCTGACCGTCCTGTCCCCCTAGACGTGCTAGAGACTTGCGTAAAGACGGCGGTGAGCGCACCCAGCGGAGCCAACCAACAACCTTGGCATTTCGTGATTGTGACGGATGCAACCGTCAAGCATCAAATTCGCTTGGCAGCAGAAGCGGAAGAACGCGCCTTCTATAATGAGCGTGCCTCGCAAGAGTGGCTAGACGCGCTTGCCCCGTTGGGAACGGATGCCGATAAATCCTTCATTGACCGCGCCCCGTGTTTGATTGTGGCTTTTGCCCAGTCGTATGGGATTGCTGAAGATGGGGGGAAGATCAAGCATTACTACACACAAGAATCGGTTGGGATTGCCACAGGCTTTTTGATTGCCGCTTTGCATCATGCGGGGTTAGCATGCCTCACCCACACCCCTAGCCCGATGAGTTTCCTATCGGAGATTTTGAACCGCCCGCCCAACGAACGCGCTTTCATTAACTTGGTGGTGGACTATCCTGCGGAGGATGCCACCGTTCCCACACACGCGCTTTATGAAAAACCCCTCCACGACGTGATGAGTCATCGGTAGCCTATATGTCCTAATTGACGAATAATGCAATGGTTTACTTTTAGGAAATCTCCCCCCCAAAGATTGGGTGATTTTTTTAACACATAGTTA
Organism: Phototrophicaceae bacterium; assembly: GCA_049318945.1. GTDB lineage: Bacteria > Chloroflexota > Anaerolineae > Aggregatilineales > Phototrophicaceae > CAIRDJ01. The sequence continues at coordinate 9,175 of JBMOEO010000123.1, forward strand.
ATCACTATCTGCTACAATGCTGAGGTTTAGTTTCCTAAATAACTGGTTAAGTTGCGCCTGCTGATTGCTAAA
>JBMOEO010000124.1:0-9205 GCA_049318945.1 Phototrophicaceae bacterium
TATTTTGCGCTCTCATATCCACTTGGTTGGTAATTCGGTATAATCACCCGTTGAGACCACTTTACAATAGGTAAAAATAAATCATGTTGAAACGTTTTCTTTTTCTCTGTTTGTGTTTCCTCGTGGGGTCGGTGTCTGTTTTGGCACAAGACGCGCCTGACCTCTTACATGTCCCCTCCCCTGTGTGGGAAGATCAGATCATCTACTTCATCATGACCGACCGCTTCAATGATGGCGACCCCACCAACAACCAACAAGGCGCGTTAGAGTTTGAACAAGGGGATGACCGCAAATATCAAGGCGGAGACTTCGCCGGCATTCTGGAACAACTCGACTACATCGAAGGCTTAGGCGCGACTGCCCTATGGATTACGCCACCCGTTGCCAATAATTGGTGGGGAGAAGAAATCGAATACGGCGGGTATCACGGTTATTGGACGCGCGACTTCATGGCGGTGGATGAACACTTGGGCACGCTTGCTGATTATCAAGAACTATCGCGCACGTTGCACGGTCGCCAGATGTACTTGATTCAAGACATCGTGGCAAACCATGTGGGCGACTATTTCACCTATTGGGATGCCACAGAAGAAATCCACAACTGGAACGAGAGCGACCCCACACAAGGCTACCGCGCCAACACCAACCACCCCACTCCCCTGCCTGTCCCCCCGTTTGACCAAAACGATCCGCGCAACCCCGCCCACCTTGAGGCAGGCATCTATCATTTCACCCCAGACATCACCAATTACAATGACTCCAACCAACGCCTGAACTATCAACTTTCCGGCTTGGATGATTTGAACACCGCTAACCCAATCGTGCGTGATGAATTGCGCAAGGCGTATGGCTATTGGATCAAAGAGGTGGGCGTGGATGGCTTTCGCATTGATACCGCCATTTATGTGGAGCATGAGTTCTGGCAGGACTTCATCCACAACAGCGAATCGGAATTTGCAGGGGTCAATGTGGTGGCGCAATCCACCGGGCGCGAGAACTTCTTGACCTTTGGAGAAGCATGGGTGGGTTCAGGCGCGTTCAACATGAACGGGGAACAAGTCATCCCAACTTACTTGGGAACGCCTGAACAGCCTGAAATGGCTTCTATGCTCAACTTCCCGTTGCAATCGGAGATCACGCGCGTCTTTGCTGAGGGGCAAAAGACCAGTGCCATGACCTATCGCCTTGAAGGGGTACAACGCAAGTATCCTAACCCCAACGTTCTGCCGATCTTCCTAGATAACCACGACATGCCTCGCTTCTTGAATAAGAGTAGCCAAGAAGGATTGAAGCAGGCGTTAGTCTTTTTGATGAGCGCACAAGGCATACCGGTTATCTACTATGGGACGGAACAAGGCTTCACCGATACACGCGCGGCAATGTTTGCTGAAGGGGTGGATTCAGACGGCGTGGATCACTTCGATACTACCCATCCGATCTATCAACACATCGCCAGCTTGTCCGCCTTACGCAAGGCGAACCCCGCCCTTTCGCGTGGAGATCTGACCGTTTTAGGGGATAGCAAGCAAGGAGCGGGCTTGTTCGCCTTCAAACGTACCTACGAAGATACCAGCTTGTACGCCGTTTTCAACACGGCGGATACGCCCATCCTTGCGGACTTCACCCTCGACTTACCTGCAGGGACAACCCTCACCGCCCTATTCAATATGGGAGGCACCACCCAACTGACGGTAGGCAATGATGGGCGCGTGCTTGCCCCGTTACCTGCGCGTGAGGCAATGATCCTCACCGTCTCCTCAGAAGCAAGCACCGTCGCCGTCCCACCCTCCGCCGAGATCACCCTAACCACCAACTTGACCGCTAACGAGTTCAGCGAGTCTATCACGCTAGAGGGAGAAGTGAGTGTGCCCTCCAGTGAGTTGATGCTGGTCATCAATGGCGTGGTGGCGGACGAGTTGACCTTCCGCGCAGAGGCAGATGGAACATGGGCAACCACCCTCCCAATTGATCGCTTCAAGGTGGGCAAGCATACCAACCAGCTCTTGATATACGCGCCCGAACTGGGCACAACTTCAGCAGTGACGGAATTTGTCACCCGTGTACAAATCGCTGGGGATGCCATCCGCGTGAGTGACCCAGCCGACGACGACAACGGCATCTATGGCACGTATGGCTATCCAACGGATGCCACCTTCAGCAATCAATTGGATGTGCTGGGGGCAGAGATGATCCCATCTGGCTCTAACCTAATGTTACGCTTTGAGATGGCGGAGATCACCACCGTATGGAATCCTAGCAACGGTTTCGATCATGTGCTATTCCATATCTTCATTGATGTTCCTAGCCAAGACGGGGGCGCAAGCGTCTTACCCTACTTGAATGCCGAGTTTGCCGAAGACTTCACTTGGGACTATATGACCTTCATTGAAGGTTGGAACAGTCGCTTGCACACTAGCGACGGGGCAACCGCAGAAACCTTCGGGAACGTCAGCCGCCCCGCGCCTGAAGTGAGCGTGAAGGGCAACACCGTCGAGATTGTGATTGCGGGGGAAGCACTGGGCAGACCCAGCACATTAGCAGATGCGCGGGTATATGTTGCGCTGTGGGATTGGGAGGGCATGAGTGGGGTGCATCGCCCCCTCACGGCAGACGGTGGACAGTGGGCGTTCAGCAGTGGCACAGATGAAGTGTTGCCAAGCATCATGGAAGACTTGTGGATTAACTGGGAGCCTGCAAGTGGGCACCCTCTCAAGATAGACTTAGACCGACTCCCCTAGCGGGTAACTCGTAACAAGAATGGGCAACCGCGGTTGCCCATTTCTATTCACGCCGACATGAGGAGAGCGTGGGATTATTCGCACGTCACGCTTGGTACATCATCAGCATTGCTCAAGGGGATCAAGCGTTCATATTCTTCGATGAACAATTGTGCCAAGGCAGGATCGGTAATGACCACGACGCTGTTATCATCCTCAGTCAGATTATCGGTGGTAAAGTTGGATGATCCCATCACGACCGTTTGCGCATCCACCACCAAGACCTTATGCGCCAAGCCGTAGCGGTTGCCATCCAATACCATCTCCACCCCTGCGCATAGCAATTCATCATATTGGCTATGGCGGTTGATTTGCGTGCGCTCTAGCATACCGCGCACTGTCACCCCTGCTTGCGCCTTATCCTGCAAAGCGCGTGCCAAAGCCTCGTCAGTGAAATGGTAGTTCATGAAGGTGATGCTGGTTTGTGCCGTCCCAATCAATTCCAACAAACGCGCCTGTAAATCTTCATCTGGCGAGAAGATCACCTCAACAGACGGTGCCACCTCCACATCAAGAATCGCTTGCGCTTGGGGTGGATTGGTGTTGCCGAAAACCAATTGATCGAACATCTCACTAAATTCTTGGGTATATGCCGAAACCACCACAGGCTCTTGAATGAGCAACAGGCTGTTGTTATTGCGATAGACCGCGCTCTTGGTATAGCTCATCGTGCCCATCAAAACAGCTTGGTTATCAATCACCGCAAATTTATGGTTCATCAAAACGCTGGGGTTGCCATCGTTGATAATGCTAATGCCGGCTTCTAGCAACGGGGTTAACTCTGGGCGATTCCCCACGCGATCATCGGTGACAATGCGCACGCGGACATTCCGCGCTTGCGCTTCTAAAAGCGCGTTTAGTAAATACTTGTTGGTGAATTCTGGCACGGCAATATCAATCGTAGATTGCGCCTGCAAGAATAACTCGGCGATCTCGTGGTCAATCCCGTAGCCGTCACGCCCGTCACTGGTTTGCCCGTTGGGTGCGCTCATCAACAACCGCCAGTAATCGCGTTCAGCCGCCAAGCTGATCCCAGAGGGCACAGGCTTCACCCGTTGTTGAGCAAGCAACTCGCTTGATTGAAGTTGCGTTTGTAAAGCAACAACCTCAGAGGCAAGCGTCACTTCGTTTGCTTGTTGGGTGGCAACAATGCCCGCGTTTTGTTGATTGATCGCGGATAGCTCAAACACTTGTAAGGCGAGGTCATCGCGCTCTTGTTGCAATTGTTCAACATCAACGCTCCCATCGGAGTGGGTGGGAACAACATTGTTGGTCAAGGTTAGGAAGGCTTCTGCCTGTTGGGTGGCAAGCATGGCGGCGTTCTGTTGGTTGAGTGCCGTGAGTTCTTGGACTTGCAATGCCAATTGATCGCGCTCTTGAATCAACGCCAGCACATCAACACTTTGTTGAGTGGCGGTTGCCTGTATCGCTTGCAGGTCATTTTGGTTGATCGCCTGCTCGGTTGCCAACGCCCCCATCGACTGATTGAGCGCGTTGAGTTCTTCCACTTGGCGGGCGAGTGTGTCGCGCTCCTGTACCAAAGCAGCAACATCCACGCTCTCTTGAGTCGCTTGGGCGAAGGCAGATTCCAACGCATCAAACGCCGCCGCTTGTTCGGTTGCCAACACTTGAATGGCGTTTGGATGGGTAGAACCAAATGCGGATTCAAGATCATTGATCGCGTTGAATTGCTCGGTGGCAAGTGTGCTGGCATCCAAGGTTGGGCGTGGGGCAAACGCCAATTCTAAGCTGTTGATTGCCTCCGCCTGTTCGGTTGCTAATTGTAGAATCGCTTGGGCATCGGTGGTGGCGGTGCCGGCTAGGGATTCTAAGTCCGCCACAATTTCCGTAGCGACGGCGTATTGTTCATTGAATTGTGTGCCAACGACATAGAGCAAATAAATCAAAATGACCGCTAAAAATACAAAAGCGAATATAATCACCCCAAATGATCCATCAGCAGGATTGGCTTGTTTTTTCATCGCAACGCTCTTTCATATCGAATGACAAAATTTGATAGCATCCATTGTGATGAGGTACTTTGAAATAGTCAGTAGCAAAGTCAGTTATAGTTAAATAGGTTTTTCGTAAAGAGATTTAGAACGGGTATGTGGAGCGGTGGAATCCGATTTGTTGGTAGCGTGGCACGGAATCACCACGCTACCGCAGATTAGAAATGGCTTTAGCCGACTATTTCGCTGATTTGCACCTGTCGGCGTTCTCTTGCGCTGATGAGGGCAGCTTCAATCACCGCTTGAATCTGTGCCCCATCCTCAAACGTCGGCGCGTGATACGGCTCTCCCGTAGCAATCGCGCTAATAAATCCACGCGCCATGTGATCCTGCTCATGAAAGACTTGGCGATATTGTTTTTGAATATCGTCAGACGGTGCGCCTTGCAAGATGGCATCCGTTATGGGAAGTTCCTTCAGATACCCCTCCCCTTGTTTTGCCCCACGCACATTGCTGATCGTTGCCCAGTCCGTGTGCGAGTAGAGCGTGCCTGCGCTCCCGTGTAATTCCACATGGTGCGTTTGCTCACGTGGGGTATCTTCGTAAGCAACGCTGGTGACGTGAATAGAGCCTAACGCCCCGTTCGCAAATTGCACCTGTAACAGCGCGACATCATCCCCACGTTGATAGGGTTGCCCATGTGGGGGCAAATCACGCATGACGTTACAATGCAACATGGCATTCACCGCAACGATTTCGCCGTAATACCACCGCGCCAAATACAACATGTGCGAGCCTAAATCCCCCACTACCCCCGCGCCTGCCACGTCCAAATCAAACCGCCATTGATATTTTGCCGTGCGAGCATAGCCGGCATAGTATCGCATGTTGAGCATGTACGGCGTGCCAATATAATCTTCCTCCAACAATTGCTTGAGGTAGCGGAAAGCAGGCATGAAGCGGTATGTGAACGGGACGAGCGTTCGCACGTTGGCGCGTTGGGCGGCATCCGCCATAGCTCGCGCTTGAGCATAGGTGAAGGCGAGGGGCTTCTCGCACAGCACATGAATACCGCGCTCAATCGCTCCCATGCTCATGGCAAAATGTGCATCATTGGGAGTATTGACAACCAACACTTCTAACGCTTCTTGCTCTAGCATGTCTTCCCAATCGGTGTAAGCGTGTGGGATTGACCATTGTTGAGCGAAGGCTTGCGTCGTTTCAGGATTGCGCCCCGCCACCGCCACCACTTTGGCGTGGGGATGTGTGGCAAGGGCAGGCATATACATTTCGTTTGACCACCAACTTGTACCGATTATTCCAACATTAACCATGTTTTTTGGATCCTCTATGCAAACTATATTCATCTATTCAAAATTGCCGATGGATCATTTTAACAGGCTACTCAACGAACAACCAAACGATAACCCGTCTCCTCAACAAGCGCGTCACTCAAGCGTTCCAACGTCCCCTCATCAGGCGTTTGCAACACCTTCACGCTGACTTCGGCGCGGTCAACATGGATGCCGGGTCCTTTGCTGATGGTCAACGCCCCCTCACGGAGCAATCGCTTGGCAATATCCAAGACCAAGTTCTGCATCGGTTGGGGATGAAGATGGATGCGATACCCCAGTTGTTGCGACAAAGCGCGGATTGCCTCTTCATGGCGTGCGCCCACTTGGGGCGTGATGAACGTTAACACCATATCGCGGTCTTTCAAACTCACCCTGTTTAGCCCAACCGCTCCCAACATTTGACGAACCCGTTCAGCAGCGGTGTTAAACTCCACCTGCTCCCCGTTGGCTGGCGCGTCGGCAAAGCCTTCGGAGGTGGCGGTCAGCGTGGGTGATTGCGCTTGGGTGCGACGAATGAGGATGAGTTTATAGCGCGTGGTCTCATAGAAGCGTTGTTCAATCGGGCGCAGTTCCGCCTCGCCCTCAACTTCCACGCGCACTTCCTGTTGGTCAAGATAAATCGAGGGAGCCTTGACCACCTGCATAGATGTGACACGCAACAGCTCATTTGCCACTTCAATGAGTGCCTGCTGATTGGTTGCCATTTTCACGGTGACGCGCCACCCTGTTTCGATACGGAGCGTTTCGATCAGGTCGGCATATATCTCTGACGCAGCAAGTGGGAAATCGAAATGAAGCACCAGCGTTTGTTGGGGCAACAGTACCCCCACTTTGCGCAAGCGAGTCTCTAATGGGAACAGACGGTTGGCGTGCTGGATGGCATCTTGTTGATTGAGCGGTTCACTGGGCAAGGCGCGTTGAATGAGCAACCCCTCCTTCACACGCACCGCCCCATCTTTGGCGAGGGCATAGACCACACTGGCTATGCCAATCGGCGCGGAAAGTTGAGGATGTTGCGCTTGTAGCCCCTCCCACAATTGTTCGGGTTGAACGGCTTCGCCTAGTCGGGCAATGCGTCTACGTTCCGACAAGGGCAGAAGACGCTCACACAGGCTTTCCACTTGAGAGGCGCGTTCGTTCAAGTCCAGCTTGATCTGATCGTTCGTTCCATCCCAGCTACCCAATGCCCACAGCAATTGATGTCCGCTGTAATGTTCCCCTTTTGCCCCTTGCGTCACCGCTTTGAAATCCGCCTTACCCTGCTCAATCACCACAGCAAGGCGCGGTTGATGATTCACCGTGCGCAAAACCACCCACTGCCCCACCAAGTCAGGATGCGTGCGCATCATTCGATACGCTTGTTTGGCATCATGAACTTGAGTAGCGGTTTTAACGGTGAATTTGGTGTGGTCATGCCAATGGCTAGTGAAGTAGATTCCATCGTCGCGTAAGACTTCCACCACCGCTTCCGAACGTTCTACATCACCAAACCAAATTTGTGCCAATTCTCGCGCGGTGAAGTCCTGTGAAGCGTGAATCTTCAGCAACGTCCACAAGGCTTCTGCGGTCAGGTTGCCCCGTCCTTCCTCGCTGACGGGGGCAACATCCAAACGGCGACGGTTGGGGATCGCTTTTTCCTCCCCATTGCTCACCCGTGCCACACCCCGTCCCCGTTGAAGCAACGCTTGCCATAAACTCCCCCGCGCCTCTTCATCACCATGCACCAAGAAAACCCGTTCCGCGTCCAAAGACTCGGTGAAACTCACTAGCTCGGATTCGTCGGCGTGCGCACTGAGGGAATATTGTCCCAGTTGACAACGCAACGCCACCGATGCTTTGCCCAGTTTGAGGATGGGGGTTTCCCCCTGCTGTTTGAGTTTCATCACATTTTGCAAGAAACGTCCGGGTGATTCTTCATCTTGATAGCCGGTGAGAAAGATAGCGTTACGCTCATCCCCGGCAAGTTGGGTGGCATAGTCCACGCTTGCCCCTCCAGTTAACATGCCACTAGAGGCAACAATGATGCAAGGCTCCGGTTGCAAAAGGACATAATCACGCTGTGCCTTGCTTTTGATGGGATGCACATTTTGCCGAAAGAACAGGGGTTGATCCCCTGCGGCAGTGACGGTTGCTTTAGGGAGAATGTCGGTCAGTTGGCTATACGCATCGCATACCGCCCGCACCATTCCATCGGCATAGACGGGTACATTCAACACATCCCGATATGCCAACAGGATTTGTAACACTTCTTGCGCACGCCCCAAGGCGAAAGCCGGGATGAGCACCTTGCCCCCCTGCTCCGCAACTTGCTTGAGTGTGTCAATCAACCGCTTCTCTTCGGTTTGGCGGTTGGCATGGGCGCGTCCCCCATAGGTACTCTCTAGCACCAACACATCCGCCTTGATGCGCGGAGGCATGGCATGCACAACCGCACGTTGTTTGGTCATGGAAACATCCCCACTCATAACCAATACGCCTTCTGGGCTTTCAAAGACGATCATGCCCGCACCAACGATATGACCGCTGGGGTGAAAGGTTGCTTGTAGATGTTCGCCTAGACGCAACGCCTTCAAGAACTCTACGGTTTGCCAGTTATTGAAAAGTCGCTCAAGCGCGTGGTCATCATAGATCGGCAACTCCCCTTCTGCGTCAAAGCGTCCCCTCATCAAACGCACGCTATCCAATAACAATACTTGCGCCAAAAGTTGGGTGGCGGTGGTGGCATAGATGGGAACATGTGGGAACTGTTGTGCCACCTGTGCCAATGCCCCAATATGGTCAGTGTGCGCATGCGTCACCAAGATGGCATCCACGCCCCCAACGTCGGTTAGGTGCGCAAGGTGTGGTAGTTGGTCATTTTGAATCCCACGGCTGGTTTTAGGATTGATGCGGATGCCGGCATCCACCAAGATTTTGCGCCCGCCCATTTCGATAAGGGTGCAACTTGCGCCGACTTCATCCGCCCCGCCCAAGAAAGTTAATTTCATCGCTGTTATTCTCTGGTTCATTTCATGCTCCCTATTATGCCAGATGAGGGCAGGCATAACTAGCAAAGCAACACCCATGATCTGCTATAGTATAGAAAACGCACACAACGAATCAGCAAGGTTAACGCCAATGA
>JBMOEO010000125.1:0-8921 GCA_049318945.1 Phototrophicaceae bacterium
ATGATGATGGCTGGCGATAAAACCGCGCGAAAACTTTGCCCAAGCCTAAACAAGTGCCACGTCAAGTTATAAGCCATGAACCAAAAGAGGATGGAAGCAAATAAGGTTAGGACAATTCTGTCCGATTCGAGCTGCCCATTCAGAAGATACCTCACCCACAATGCCACCCGTACAAGCGTGGCGTTTACCCCCAACCGAAGATCCGTCGATAATGACCACGACACCACCAACAAGATGAACAACGTGCCATATAAGCCACTGCTGATGAGGGCGAACAGTTCATCATACAGGCTACGGGCAAGCGTGTAAGTAACCAAGATGCTGAAGGCGGTGATTGAGGCAATCAAGGGGAGGTCAATTTGCCAGCCACTCAATTGCAACGATTGAGCAGTGATGAAAAGTAACCCTCCGATGGTGAACAGGATTAACCAATCGCTTGGGTTGAATTGCTTAATGAGCGTGTGTAGTGCCCGTGTTATGCTCCAGCGTGGGGCGTTGGATGGGTTGGAAGGATATTTTGTGGGGGTCATCAGACACACGAATCCTGAATATGGGACGGTCACGAATCATTGTACAAAAGAGATAAACGCTCTCGCAACAGATGGCTTCACTACGCATCTTCCTTAACATCAAGTATACTGAACAATCTAGGTAGTTCATGTGGTCGCGGTTTGGGCTTGCCCAAGCTGAGGAAAGTCCGTACTCCATAGGGCGCGATGCTAGTTAACGACTAGGCGAGGTAACTTGACGGATAGTGTAACAGAGAACAGATTGCACCCGTGAGGGTGTGAGGGTGAAACGGTGGTGTAAGAGACCACCAGTGCAGGTGGTGACATCTGTAGCTTGGTAAACCCCATCGGGAGCAAGGTGAAGCAGACACAGTGGAATTGCCCGTTCCATAGAAAGTGTCGGGTACACCGCCAGAGGGTCTCCGTGAGGGGACTCCCAGACAGATGACCACACACGACAAAATACGGCTTATCGGATCACCTAGTGCCAGCCCCCTATCGCAAGGTAGGGGGCTGGTGTCTTTTTAGGGCGCGGTTAAGTCTTCCACCACCAAGCGGATCATCGGATCGGTGAGCGGATAGCGGAGGTGAGGGACGTACTGACGCGCGAATTGCAGGCGATAGAACCCACTGGCGGCATAGTTCACCGCGAAGATTCCGTCCTCGTGCGATAAATCTGTGGGCAAGGGTGGGGTGATCTTGCTGAGGAGCGCGTCATACGGCTGGGATTGGGCGCGTAAGAGCCATGCTTCTGCTGCTGTTTTCCATGTTAAGTCCAACGTGCTAAACGGTTGGATCGCCTGCAAGCGAGCATCTGCTGCTTCTGTTTGCCCCCGTTCCGTTTCAATGATGCTCATAATCGCTTGTTCAATCGGGGTTTGTGGGGGCGCACTCGGTATGATGTCCGCCACGTTTCCGTTAAGCAAAGCGGGGATCGTTTCGTAATATTCACGGGTGAGCGCGTTGGGAATATCAGCAATATCAGCGATGATGACCACATGTTGCGCCAAGCGTTGGGAATGGGCATAGGCGGTTTGCGCTTGGGCAACGTCGCCCCGTTCTGCATACAGCACCGCTAGATTCGTCCACGCATACGATTGGTTTGGCTCGCGCTTGACCACACGCTCATAGGCGGCAATCGCTTGATCGAGCGAAGCGGAAGATTGGGTTTGGTAGTGGTCTATACCATATAGCAAGCCCACGCCGAGCGCATGCCCTGGCATGGCTGGGTCATGCGTTTCTAAGGTTTCAACCTGTTGGGCAAGCACGGGAAAGTTGATCGTGTCGGGGAGTTTCCAGATGGTGGTAGTTTGCGCCTGCAACTGCACGCTATCCCACACCATGCTTCCTAGAAGGAGTACGCTTGCTAGGGGGATGAAGAGCGGTAGCCGAAATTGACGACGGATCGGAGTGGGCGGGGTTGTCATCACCAGTATCACCAACATAACCAGTATACCAATCGATGGCGTTAACGTGGTGACATCCACTAGATGATGAACGCTAATGCCTAACCATGCCGTGATGCTGGCACTTAGCAGTAGCTTGTGCTGGGGAGACGCTGTGCGCCATGCCGAACGGCTTGCCCACCATAAGATGGCGAAGGTGATTCCGTAGCCGATTGCCCCTACCGTTCCCAACTCCGTCAGCAAGTTGAAGAAGCTATTGTGCGTGTGGTTGTGGTTATTCAACCATTCTAGCGTTTGTCCATCCAAGTTACCCCAAGGCACCGTCCCCCGTGCGATGAGTGCCTGTTGCACGGTGAACAATCCTGTGCCCACCCATGGCGATTCAACAAAGGTTTGTAGAACATTTTCAATGAGGTAACGACGATATAAGAATGAGCCGCCAATCGCCCCCACCGATCCCCATGCAAACACGCCGATGAAGACAAGCAAGACGGCGAACATGCCCATCAGACCCCACAAGCTCAAGCGTAGCGGTTGCGGAAGGTTGCGCCAGCGTTGTCGTCCTTCGCTCCAGCCATTCGGATACTGATAGTTGAGCCACAACACCAGCCCAATCGGTATTTGGATGGCAACGCTAACCCATGCTCCAATCGAAAGCGACGTTAGCACCAACAACAAAGCGAATAAACTGGAGAGGATAAACAGCCCTCTTTGCCAGCTGAACGCAGGATTGATTGCCACACCGTATAACAGGAAGGGGAGCGTCAACACACAGAACGCGCCCAACAGGTTAGGGTTGCTGAGGGTCCCGCTGATGAAGATTTGGTTCACATCAGCTTGATCGAGTAGGTTGATCCCCCAAGAAAGCTGGCTTAAGAACGGTTGAAACTGTTGCACAGCAGTAACCACTTGCAGACCGAATACCCCCAACAGCATCCAAACTAGATCATTCGGTTGCAGGCTACGCTTGAAGAACGCGCTTTGTAACAACAGGATCAACACGGTATAAAGCAATAACATCCATAGCCCGATGCTCATTCTGCGCCAACTATCGAGATTGAAGACCGCGCTCAACAACACGATCCCCCACCACATGCCCACCAATCCAACCAACGGCGTGAAGACAACTGGCTCATGGCGCACGTCTAGCCATAACCGCAACAGAAACACACTCATCACCAGCAAGTTCACCCACCGTAATTGATAGTCATATAAGGTGTGCCAAGTGAATCCAACCGCGATGAAATAGCCCATGCTAATGAGCAGAATAGCCTTGAGGGGTTTGTTCATAGTAACTATGTGCTTTCTTGCCAACATCTCCCCTTATCATACTTGAAATTCGTGTGGATGTGGGGGGGCATTCACGGCGGACGCATCCAACTCTTGGGTAAGAATGGGGGAGGCGGTTTCGTCAAAGCATGGATTTGTAAAATAGAATGGAACAACCATGACGGATCATGTCACCCCGAATCGCCCTTTTGAGTTGGGATTGCTATCATTTGTTGAATGGACAGCACACACCCAAAGTAGCCACAAAATTAGCTCAACCGAACGCATCGCTAATTTGATTGAGACCGCAGAACTTGCCGATCAAGTTGGGCTAGATGTGTACGCGCTGGGTGAACATCACCGCGAGGAATATCTCTCTTCCGCTCCCGAAGTTTTGCTCTCCGCCATTGCTGCACGCACTCAACGTATTCGCTTGAGCAGTGGGGTGACGGTCTTGAGTTCGGATGACCCTGTGCGCGTTTTCCAACGCTTTGCAACGCTCGACTTGGTTTCAGGTGGACGCGCCGAGATCATCGCCGGGCGTGGCTCATTCATTGAGTCCTTTCCGTTGTTTGGGTACGACTTGCGCAATTATGATAGCTTGTTCTCTGAGAAGCTGGATTTGCTCATCAAACTGCGCGATGAGGAAATAGTCACGTGGCAAGGGCAACACCGCCCCACTTTGGACGCGCTAGGTGTTTATCCCCGTCCTCACCAGAAACGCCTTCCCATCTGGATCGGGGTGGGGGGTACGCCACAATCGGTAGTACGCGCTGGGTTGTTGGGGCTTCCGTTGGCAATTGCCATCATTGGCGGGATGCCGGAGCGGTTTGCTCCGTTAGTGGATTTATATTGGCAGGCGGTGGATCAGGCTGGGCATGACCGCTCACAATTGAGCGTGAGCATCAACTCACACGGGTTCATTGCCGATACCTATCCCGATGCCATGAATGAGGCATTCCCTGCTTTCAAGCAGATCATGGATAAAATTGGACGTGAGCGCGGTTGGCAACCGATGAGCCGAAGCCACTTTGAACAGTCCGCCACTTTGCGCGGGGCAGACTTCATCGGCAATCCCGATCAAATCATTGAGAAGATTTTGTTCCAACACAACTTCTTTCACCATGACCGCCTCTTACTACAGTTGAGCGTAGGGAGCATTCCCCATGATAAGATGATGCGGGCGATTGAGCTACTCGGCACGAAAGTTGCGCCTGTTGTGCGCCAAGAAATTGCCAAGCGTATGACGCAAGTTCAACCCTCTTAAACACCTTCAGGCAACAAATGATAGTTTCCTGATAGCTTATGTCACCTTTTGACGCGCCTTCGCTTCTATACTGTTGACCATTAGCAACCACTGAACCCCACCTCATCTATGCCTTAACTAGGTGGGGTTTCATTAGGTTGATGAGTTTACTGTGTTGAAAAGGGTAGCCCTGATGAGACCTGTCTATATTATTGGCGTAGGACAAACGCCTGTCATGAAACGTCAATCGCTCCGCTCGACGGATATGGCAGTTCAAGCCATTAACGATGCCCTCGCGCATGCTCGCCTTCCCAAGTCAGAAGTCACTATGTTGGTGGCGGGCAACATGCTCTCCGGCACGCTCGATCGTCAACGTCAGCTTGCCACGCTCATTGCCGAACAAGCAGACATGCGTGGCATTGAGGCAACCCTAGTTGAGACTTCTTGCTCGTCTGGAGCGGCTGCCGTTCGGCATGGCTTCATGGCGGTGGCAGGGGGCTTCCATGATCTGACTGTGGTGTGTGGGGTAGAGCGTATGACGCATGCCGAGCATGCAGACATCACCACCGCCCTTGCCACTGCCTCTGATTGGGAGCGCGAAGGGGGACAAGGTGAAACGTTCATCACCCTCAACGCCCGTTTGATGCGCCACTACATGGACGCTTATCGCGTAGGTCATGCTGACTTTGCTCACTTCTCGGTGAATGCTCACAACAACGCGCTTCATAATCCGCATGCCCTGCTTCACAAACCGATCACCCACGACGACTATATGCAGTCACGTTTCTTGACTGATCCAATCAAATTGTTAGACGCGCCCCCCATCTGTGATGGTGCGGCAGCGGTCATCTTGGCAACGGAAGAACGCGCCCGTGAAGCGCAACGCATGGGCTTGTCGGTCGTGCGTGTGAACGCCTCCACCATCGGCACGGATTCGCTCTCGTTGGATCAACGCCGTGATGTGCTGTCTATGGACGGGGCGAAACGCTCGGCACAATTGGCATATCAACAGGCAGGCATGACCCCCGCCGATGTTGATCTGTTTGAGTTGCATGATGCTTACACCGTCATTGTTGCCCTCAGCTTAGAGGCGGCAGGCTTTGCCCAGCCGGGTCGCGGTGTGCATTTTGGCAAAGATGGCGAAATCAGCCCTAGCGGTTCGCTCCCGATTTCCACGATGGGCGGGCTAAAGGCGCGTGGGCATCCCGTTGGGGCAACGGGCGTTTATCAAATCGTTGAGAGCTTCTTGCAACTGACCGAACAGGCTGGGGCAAATCAAGTTCCCAACGCGCAAGTTGCCATGACGCAAAGTCTCGGTGGAACAGGGGCAACGGTGGTGACGCACGTACTCTTGCGCGAGGATTAAATCTTATTGGTGAGGGTGGGGCGCGTGCTTATTACCCCCACTCCCACCGCCAACAACCCCACCCCCACGCGATACCACATGGGCGCGTCTTGTCGCTCGTCCATCAAGACAATGGGCAACCATGCTTGTAGTCCGATGACGGCGAGGCATAGCCCCACCCCCCAACGTGGTAGCCGAACGGGCGCAAGTGGCGGGGCGGTCTCCAGCGACATCCACCCCCACAAGAGCGCGTTGAAGGTGACGAAGCCCCAAATGCGTCCGGTGTCAAAGGCAATCAGGGTTAACAACAGGGGCGCGAAGATTGCCCCCAAGCCGAACACCGTCGCACGGCTCATCATGCGTGAAGGGAGCGCGTATCCCACCAACAACACCATCGTTACCACTGTGGGCACGATTCGCCCCCAATAGTATGGGGAGGCAATGCGCTGTAAGGGGGTTTCGTTTTGTACCACCAAATGCGCCACAAAGTTATGCGTGAGCGTGAGTGCGTATTTGTACCCATGATCTCCAGCGACGAAGGGATATTGGCGCAAGTGGGTATCCAACTGGGCGAAGTGGGTTTCGTTGGTGGGGGCAAGCTGACTGAACACAATCACCACAAAGACCGCTAACGGGCTAAACACCGCCACCAATTGCCCAAGCAATGCCCGTCGTGTGATGGGGCGTTCGCGCTGTTGAAGCCACAACCAGACCACGATTGGATAGGGGACGAACAAGTAATTCTCATGGACGAGCATTGCCACCACTTGGAGCAAGCACAGCCACCGATAGCGTCGGTGGAGGGTTAACAACAAGATGCCCCCTCCCAGCAGTGCCAGCAGATGATCGTAGTATCCGAGCAAATGCCCACTCATGCCCACATAGTGCGATGTGGCGAACACTATCCCCACCCACACCGCGCCTGCGCTCCCTCCACTGAGGGCGAAGATGCGCACACAGACGCGCCATACCAACCATGACATCCCCACTAGCAACGCGCATGCCGTCAGCAAGATTGACCCATACGCCAGATCAACGCTATGGGTTAGCCCAAGCCGTGCCCATACTTCCCCCACTAGCCCACGCCGAATGAACCCATAAGCGTAGCTCACTAGCCATTGTGCCTCTGCCCAATCAAGGGGTTGGCGCAAGGTACGCGCAATATTTGCCCAGATCAACACGATCAAGCCTAGCCCGAATGAGATGGGGATGCGCCTAGCCATCATCGCGCCGAACCTTGCGAGGGGATGCTACCCTGTGCTTTGAGTTGAATGACCCCACGCTTGCCGTTGGTGCGCCAATGGGGGTCTTGCGCGGTGAGCAACTCGGCATGGTCGGCGGGGATGCCCACCAGCGCATCACTCTTGAGGGTACGCAAGGTGAGCAACGGGGCAGGGAAGTAAGCGGTTGCTTCGCTCCATGTGGTGGATGTCGTCCATAGGGCATCCCCCACCGCGCGACGGTAGTTCAAGTCACCCTTCAAAATCACCAGCAAACTGCCCTCAAAGACCCGCGCCAATCCATCTGATAGTTGCCACAAGAAGCGACTGCTATTCCAAAACGCATGGGAGGCAATCCGTAAACGTCCCTCAATGAAGGCGCGTTTAAGACGCTTGCCCATCTCGACGATGTTCGCGCTTGTGCCCACGCTTTCGCCGCTGGCGCACAGATTCATCAACTCGCGCACGTCGCTGGTGGTGGCATCGCTCACGAAGGTTGGGCAATACTTGACATGTAGAACCACCTCATCCGCCACGCCTGACAAGAGCGCGTCCGCCAACGCCAGATCAAATGCCAATTCGGTGCCGGCATTATCCAAGATGAAGTGTACCACCCCACGCGAAGGACGGTTGAATAGGTTGGCTTGGGCGCGGATCAAGTGTTGCACCACCGGATGGGCATCATCCGCCACCACAAACGCATCATCCGCTTGCACCCCAAACTTTGCTGAATCCACATGACTGAGGTCAATCCGATTGCCCCACATTGCCATCTTAAACAAGGTGGGTAAGCGGTCAATCACGCCTCCCTCTAGTGACAGTGCTTGATCGAGCGCGTGCCACAAACTGGGTTGTTGTAACTCATGCGCCTTGAGAGGGGCGAACGGGTCGCGGTAGGTTTCTGCCCAGCGCACAAGGTCGATGATGAGGCGATAGAATAGCGTCTCCGCAAAAAACCATTCCGCGTTCAACCATGTGCTTGCTTTGCCGATGGCGGTGTGTTGCTCAATGAAAGCGGTTTGCCACAGCGCGAAATCAGGGGGTGGGGTGGGGTAGGATTCCACCATAGGGATGATCTCATCCCGTTGAATGGCTTGGGCAAGGCGCGTTAGCCCGTTGAGCATGGATAAGGGGTAATTAGCGTTGACCTGACAAATCGTCTCAATGGTCTTGGGCAAGCGAACTTGCATAGTATGAGCCGCAAAAGGATTGCTTCCATCGGTACGAATGGGGGGGGGAAGATGTTTCGGAATCGGAAGTCCCATACCTAGCTCCACATACTAGCATCATGGAGGGGATGAGCAGGAAGAATCCACGAACGGTTATGACAATACAACATGATAAGCCTAATGCGTTATAAGAGGACGGATGACTCAAGGATTAAGTTTTACATCTTGATCCCCCTCAACACAATATCATTTACAACCAAGGTGAAGCTAGGTACGAATTATTGTTTGAATTATCAGTCCAGAGTAATTTGGACATAAGTCACCTCTCCACCATTTTGAGCGCGACGGTTCTTCAATTTTATGAAGTCAGGGAAGTCTTGTGCCAGTTGAACAAGCAACTTAGAAAATCCACTACATTCATAATTTTGTGGCTTAAAGGTTGGATCTAACTTCTTCAAGGCACTTCCTACTTCACCTATGTAAGCCCAACCATCAGGTTGCACAACAGATGTAAAGGCTTTCTGTAGCAAGTCCTTCAAACGCATGATTTGAGGTGTATTTTTAGAATTGGCTTTAGTGGGGGCGGGATTGGGTAGAGGTGTATTTTTAGAACTGGCTTTAGTGGGGGTGGGATTGGGTAGCGGGGTTAATCGGTCATTCACTACATGGGGAACGACAGGCTTAGATTGTTTGGGTGTTGCTTTCTTGACAGCAGGAGTCACGACAGGCTTAGACTGTTTGGGTGTTGCTTTCTTGA
>JBMOEO010000126.1:0-8869 GCA_049318945.1 Phototrophicaceae bacterium
CTGTAACGACAGCGAACCCGTGACAGTCTCTCTCTTTTTTTGTACCTGATACCCCTACCCCCCTGCTGTTTCCCTCGCTGTATTCTGTGCGCTCTATTGGTTCTACCCTATGTAAGTTAATCCTTTATCTCCCATTTTGATTCGATACAATAATTCCATTATTGTTCATCACTATCTATATCACCCCACGAGGTATTCTTTCATGCACATTCTCATTGAAGCAATCGGCACGCGAGGGGATGTTCAACCCAGCATTGTATTGGGCAAGGGACTTAAAGCAGCAGGACATCAAGTCTCGGTGCTTGCCTCCGCTGACTTTCACACATGGATTGTTGAAAACGACTTGAATGCTGTCACCTCTAAGCATAACATGCAGAAGTTTATGCAGAGTGATAAAGGCAACGAGTGGGTTGAGCAAGGCGCAGGCAATATTCTGCATGAACTGCAGGTGATGCGTCGCTTTGTGTGGGAAGTTGGAAGCGAAATCTTTGATGAGGTGGGAGCTTTCATGGATGGTGTCGATGTGGTGATAAGTGGTTTGACCTCCGTTTTCTATACCCAGCAATACATTCGTAAAGAGCGCATCCCCCACATCTTGCTTGCTCTTCAACCGACAATAGCCACTCGCTCCCCTTTTGCTACCTTTGAACCCTTCGTTAAAGATCGTTACCATCCACTTAACTTGTGGGCGGGGCGGATTTCCTATGCTGCCATGTGGTATACCTTTGGTGCCCATGCTGCCCATTTAGGGACAACACGGATGGGCTTGCCCCCTGAAACCATGCGCCAAGCGATTCATGGCTTCCGTAACTTACCCATCATCCATGCCATTAGCCCATTGGTCACGCCACACGCAACTGACTTCCCCCCAAATCTACACACTACCGGCTATCTTTTCATGGATGCTGATCCTAACTGGCAACCTTCCCCAGCCTTGAGCGCGTTCTTAGATCAAGGGGAATCTCCTATTTATCTGGGCTTTGGGAGTATGGGGGGGCGCAATGTAGAATCCATCACGCAAAATGTGCTAACCGCCCTTATGAAGAGTGGGCAACGCGGGATCATCTCTAGCGGTTGGGCTGGGTTACATGCTGATAACCTACCCAGCAACATTTATCTTTTAACGGAGAGCGTCCCCCATCACTGGCTTTTCCCACGTTGTCGCGCGGTGGTGCATCATGGCGGTGCTGGCACAACGGCGGCGGCATTGCGTGCGGGTGTTCCACAAACGATTGTCCCCCACATTGTTGACCAACCCTACTGGGGGCGACGTGTCCATGAATTGGGTGTCGGCATGAAACCCATCCCACGCCGCCAACTCACCGCTGATAATCTGCAACGCGCCATTGAAGGTATGGTGACAACTTCTGATTTATCGCGTCGGGCGGATGAACTTGCTAGGGCTATCCGTCAAGAAAACGGATTGGCGAATGCCGTCCGTGTGATTGAGTCGCTCGTCACTTAAACGCTGTCGGTGGGTACTTGTACAGAAATTCACAAAAAACGCTTGCTTTTTTGTAAAATATGCTAACATAGAAGGATTAACTTCAATCCAATTATTCGGACTGGGAACGGCGCGGTCATGACCTTATCCCCACTTCGCATCAATCAAGAACGCTTACGACAAGATTTTGAATCTCTGGCACAAATTGGTGCCACCTCAAATGGTGGTGTAAGTCGGCTCGCTTTGGCGATGGATGATTTAGAAGCACGTGCTTGGTTTGCCAATGCTGTTGAAGATGCTGGCTTACTGGTGCGTGATGATGAAGTTGCCAACCTAAGCGGCGTGTTGATGAGCAAAACCCCCCACGCTAAAACGCTTCTGATCGGTTCGCACTTGGATACCGTTGTGAATGGTGGACAGTATGATGGCGCGGTAGGGGTATTGTGCGCCTTAGAATGCTTGCGCACGATCAAGGAAGCTGGCTTGGCGTTGCCCGTCCATCTGGAAGCAATGAACTTCACTGATGAAGAAGGGACGTGGGTTTCGCTATTGGGTAGTCGTGGGATAGTTGGTAAGTTGCCCATCAAGCAACTTCAACTGAAATCCACTGGAGCTTTTCACGCTGCCCTTGCCCGTGCAGGCATTGAGCTAGAGGGGTTCATCCGTGCCAAGCGTGATCCCCACACCCTCTTGGCATATCTTGAACTGCATATTGAGCAGGGCGCACGCCTTGAACGTGAGCAAATTCCCATTGGGATTGTGCAGAACATCGTGGGACGTTCTAACTTCATCGTCACTTATCGGGGCAAGAGCGGTCATAGTGGCACTACCGAGTATCAAGAGCGACGCGATGCCCTACAGGGTGCGGCACAATTTGTAATTGGGGCGCATCAACAAATCCGCCAACGTTATGAAAATGCCATCGTGAACTGTGGGCAGTTGGAGGTGGTCAATGGTGCGTATAACTTGATCCCTAGCCATGTGGTGATGGGCTTTGAGTGTCGTCATACCGATCCTTCTATCTTGCAACAGCTAGAGTCTGAGTTGCTACAGTGGGCAGAATCTTGTGCCGAAGCACATCGCCTGACGGTGAGCGTTCAACAAAATGAACGTATGGAAGCGGCTGTGATGGATGAACGCATTCAACGTATCGTGATGGATATTTGCGATCAAAGCAACTTAGGCTATTTACCCCTAGTCAGTTATGCCGGTCATGATGCCCAGATGTTAAGCCAGATCACCCCCTCCGCTATGATCTTCATTCCATGCCAGGGGGGCATCAGTCATAACCCACAGGAGTTTACCGCGTGGGAGGATGTGGTGACGGGGGCAAACGTTTTGCTACAAACGGTGTTACGGATTGCTCAGTATGGTTTAGATGGATCATGAGTGAGGGTTATTTACGATTCATTAGTTGTTGTATAAGGGGGAGTTTTGTATAGTTGTAGCACCTTTCTGCACGCATGTGTCCTGTACCAAACTGGAAGCTAACCCATGAGCGACATTGTAATTCGTATTGAAGATTCCCTACGTCTTGTTTCAACGGTTTTGAGCCTCACTCAGTGGAATGAGCTGATCCAACGCCAACGCCCACATGGAACGCATGCTCACATCCGTAGCACTGCACGCGCATTGGGGGATTTTCGCCATCATCCCGCTGTTCTTTCCATGCAGGGGTTGCTGGATGAAGGTGCACCACTAGAAGCAATGTTCGGGTTGGTGGTGCATTTGCCGTGGCCTAGTTTAGAACTTGCCACCCCACCCAAGTGGATGCCTGCTGGATGGAATGGGCAACTTGCCGACTTCTATGAGCAGGCAAGTGTTGCAGATTGGTGGATGCAAGATCAATCCGCGTGGGAGCTGGCACAACGTCAAGCAGAGCGGGTTTTAGGCGAGGTGAACTTCAAGCCGTTTTTGGGGCAGTTCTTCGGCGAGATCAATGAATCGTTCGTATTCTATCCCAACATCAGCTTGCCCTCTGACCGCGATCTAGGGATTCGCCAGATGAGCCGTAATGAGATCATCACCATGATTCCCCCGCGTTTGGCATGGGGAGACAGTGCGCCTTGGCCCTTTGATGAGGATGTTGCTTACGTGCATCGCTCGGCATTGGCGCAATTGGTGCGCTTGTTGTTGTTGGCAAAATTGCGCGATAACCCAGAGGTTTCAAAAGAAGCATCAAAAATCTCGTTGCCTGTCAGCGATACCTTCCGCGCTCGCTATCCCACTTGGGCGCAACAATTCGTGGTGATCTTCACCATCGCCGCGGTAGAAATCTACCTTGAGCAACTTGACCCCAAAGAATCGAAAGCGTATCTACAAGATCAAGTGCGTAACCATCAAATGAAGTGGCTACCCAGCACGGTGGATGTGCTAAAGCGGTATATGAAAGAACAAGAGCGCGGCAAGTTTGAATCCATCCTAGATTATCTGCCTATCTTCCCACGTCAATTAAAGGTTGCCCAACGTATCCTCTCGATTTAAGATACGTTACAACAAGTTATTAGGATTATTCAACATGCTACGATTTATTGTGCGCCGCTTAATTTCGGCAGTTCCTGTTATTTTGGGCATTCTGATTATTACCTTCAGCATGGTGCGCCTCATCCCTGGTGATCCGTGCCGTGCGGTTTTGGGGGAACGCGCCACCGATGAAATCTGTGATGCGTATCTTGCCCGCATTGGCTTAGATCAACCGTTGCTCACCCAGTTCTTCATCTACTTGGGGCAAATTGTGCGTGGAGACTTGGGCACATCCTTCCGCTTTGGGATTCCGATTAGCGAGTTGCTCATCAGCCGTCTGCCCCAAACGCTGGAATTGGCGGTGGGTGCGGTCTTGTTTGCGGTCATCATTGGCATCCCACTAGGGATCATTTCCGCTTACTATCACAATTCGGCGGTGGATGTTGGCACGATGCTCTTGGCGAATGTCGGGGTGAGTATGCCGGTCTTTTGGTTGGGTGCCATGTTGGCGTTGGTGTTTGGGGTCTATTTGCGTGGGACACCCTTTGCCCTTCCACCCGGCGGGGCGGTTTCTTCCACCTTTCCACAAGAGCCTTTCTATGTGGCATGGGGTTTGGTGAGCGCAAGCACTGCTCCCACAGATGTGAACATATTCTTTCGCATCCTCTCTGAATTGACCATTCTCAACGGGTTGTTGACCCTCAACTTCGCGCTCATTGGGGAAGCTACGCGCTATTTGATTTTGCCCTCCATTGCGGTTGGCACCATCCCATTGGCAATTGTTGCCCGTATGACGCGCTCCGCCGTTTTAGAGGTGCTTCATCTGGATTACATCCGTACCGCCCGCGCTAAGGGGTTGGGTGAAAGTGCTGTGGTGTTGTCGCACGCGCTCCGCAACGCGCTCTTGCCCGTTGTCACCGTGATTGGGCTAAACTTCGGTTTGCTGATTAGCGGTGCGGTGCTGACAGAAACCATCTTCGGACTCAGTGGGATTGGCAAAACGTTGGTGGATGCCATCGAAGCGCGTGATTATGTGGTTGTGCAGGCGTTCACGCTGGTGACGGCGATTGCCTTTGTCTTGATTAACTTGGCGGTGGATATGCTCTATGCCTATCTTGATCCGCGCATTCGTCTGGAGTGAGTCCTATGACCGCTATTGCTACCCTCGATGCTACGAAAAAACGGGGCACCTCCCCCCTACAGTTAGCCCTCCGCAACCTAAGACGCAATCGCTCCGCTATGATTGGCTTTTGGGTGATTGTTGTCTTGGTCGTGATGGGTGTCTTTGCTCCTTGGATTGCCACCCATAATCCTGAACAACCGCTCATCAATGTGGACGGTTACGAAGGGATCACCAAAGGGCTTCCCCCGTGTTTCCCTGCCTTGAATTATCTGGGATGTGGTGAATTAGATAACACGCTGGTTACGGTGAACGCCGCCGACATTCGCATTACCCTACAGGACGAAACACGCCAAATCGTCTTGAACAATGGGCAGGCGCGGATTGTGGCGAGTGATTTAACGGCGATGGCAAACTTGGTGCATGTGGTAGATGGTATCCTCACTCCCCCACCCACCGAGCCTTATTCCTTCAATATCACGGCGTTAACCTTTGCCCCCCCATTGCTCTTGCCCCCCCTCACTTCGGGTGAAAATGGGGAGTTCTCCATCTTGTTGCGTACCCTAACCGAAACGCCCTTCGGCACAAAACTGGCGGCATCCGTGCCCTTCACGTTGCTTGCTCCCACCGATCAGGCATTTGAGGCGTACTTCACCGCGCAAGGCATCACCGAAGCGGACTTCCTCGCTGACCCTGCCCAACTGGAGCGCGTGCTTTCGTATCATGTTTTAGGCGGTAGAAAGCCCCTAGCAAACTTTGATGATGCCGCCTCTGTCAAGCATAGCCTACACATCATGGGGGTGGACTTGAACTTGCGCGATGAGTTTAGCCGTGTGGTGTATGGTGTGCGCTTATCGTTGCCGGTGGGATTTGCCGCCGTGTTCATCTCTATCAGCATCGGGACATTGATCGGGTTGGTGAGTGGCTTTTTGGGGGGATGGGCGGATAACCTCATCATGCGCACGATGGATGTGCTGATGGCATTCCCTTCCTTGTTGCTGGCGATTGCCATTGTCACCATCTTGGGACCGGGTTTGCTCAACGCCTTGATTGCCATTGCGATTGTTTCCATCCCCCAATACGCTCGCATCATCCGCGCCAGTGTGCTTTCGGTGAAGGAACAAGAGTACATCACCGCCAACCGTGCGCTGGGGGCGGGCGCGTTCCGCTTGATCTTCATTCAAATCTTGCCCAACGCCATCACCCCCATCATCGTACAAGGCACGCTTGGCATTGGAACAGCCATCCTAGAAGCGGCGGCACTGTCATTCTTGGGGCTAGGCGCACAACCTCCCGTGCCTGAATGGGGCTTGATGTTGAGCGAAGCACGCGCGGACTTTCGCACGTTTCCGCATTTGATGTTCTTCCCTGGCATCGCCATCATGATTACCGTATTGGCGTTCAATTTGTTGGGAGACGGGGTGCGCGATGTATTAGATCCGCGCTTGAATAAACGATGAGCCAGCGTATGCCCTTAGTAGAAGTTGAAATTGAAAGCATGGCGTATGGCGGTTCG
Organism: Phototrophicaceae bacterium; assembly: GCA_049318945.1. Classification (GTDB taxonomy): domain Bacteria; phylum Chloroflexota; class Anaerolineae; order Aggregatilineales; family Phototrophicaceae; genus CAIRDJ01. Next base: position 6,544 of record JBMOEO010000126.1, read on the forward strand.
GCAGTGGGCAAAGCAGGAGGGAAAGTTATCTTCATTCCCTACACGCTCCCTGGCGAGATCGTCACCGCTCGCATTACCGAGACTCGCGGGAAGGTTGCCTTTGCGCAGGGTGTGGAACTCTTGGCAGTATCAGAAGATCGCGTTTATCCCCAATGTGACCACTTCGGTATGGGGCGGTGTGGAGGCTGTCAGTGGCAACACATTGCCTACCCAGCCCAGCTGTTGCTCAAGCAAGATGTGCTTGCTGACCAGTTGGAGCGCATCGGTGGGGTAGAAGATGCCCCCATCGCACCCGTGATTGCTTCCCCCAGCATCTATGGCTATCGCCATCACCTGACTTTTAAGATTGCCCCTGATGGCAAATTGGGGTTGGACGGCACACAAGGGGAGGTTTACCCGTTGGATGTGTGCGCGGTCTTGCACCCTGATCTGGCGGATGGCTTGGCACTCTTGGATTTAGAAACGCTCGGTTTGAGCAAGATTGGGTTGTGGCATGGCGAAAACGGCGGGATGTTGGTCATTCATAGCGCGGAAGAAGACGCGCCTGAATTAGAGATTAACCTTCCCATGAGCGTGAACCTTGTCCTGCCGGATGAGCTACCCCTCAACTTGGCAGGGGATACGCACGTGATCTATACCGTCTTAGGGCGTGTGGTGCGCGTGACCGCAGGCACATCGTTCCGCGCCAATGTGGGATTGCTCCCAGCGTTGGTGACGCACATTCAACAGCAGCTGGCTTCCGCTAAAAACATTTTAGAGCTATATGCTGGGGGGGGCATCCTATCCCTGTTCCTCGCGGAACACACCGATTACCTCACGCTGGTGGAAAGTTATCCCCCAGCCTCCACTGATGCTGAATTTAACCTTGCGCCTTATGAGCATGTTGACATCATCGAAGGGTTGGTGGAGGACGTGTTAGAGGAGATTAACGGGGCAGAATATGATGCAGTGTTGGTCAATCCGCCCGATGGAGGGATGAGCAAGGAAGCGTTAGATGGGGTGGTCGCGCTCAACATTCCCACGTTGTTGTATGTGAGTGGAGATGTTCCCAGCATGGCACGCGATACCAAACGCTTGATCCAACACGGCTACCACTTGCAACAGGTGCAACCGTTTGACTTTGCACCGCATACCACCTTGATTGAGACGGTCGCGCTATTCGTGCGTTAGAATTGCCCGACGAACGCTGACCACGTGCCGAGCGCGTGCAACGTCCAGATCTCCCCACGTTGTGGCAGGGCAACCATGAAGCCCTGCTCATACTGTTGTAGCATGGCGGTTTCCCCCACTTCGGGGGAGGTTGCCCATCCCAAGCTATTCGCTAAATCAGCGTGCCCAAAGTAGACCTTCCCAAATCCACGCATCGGGGCAAACCCTCCACTAGGGGGGAGGGTGGGATAGCTTTCGGGGTCAATGCCTGCTTGGAAAGTATCTGCATACGGCAAATAACGCCCTTGACTGTTCAGCGCAAAAATCGTGCCACGCTGATTGTTTACCCACTCCACCCACAACATTAGCCCGCTTTGAAACGGTTGCACAGCAACAGAACTAGAATAGGGGATGCCTAGCGGACAACCCATCTGTTGACTTGTGCCCTCAATTCGGCGTTGCACAATCGCAAATCCACCTGTGCTAGGCTGGCTACAGATCGCGCTAGTGGGAATGAACGGGGCAATCGGGAGGGGGTTGGCTACGGGGGTGGCATACACCAAAAGCGGACTCGGTTGTACAGTGCTTTGAACCGCCAACTGTGCCAATAGCTCTAGCCCACTTGGTTGATGCACGGTTGCCGTTGGCGTGGGAGTCATGCTCGGTGTGCGCGTGGGCGTGTCGGTGATGGTTTGGCTGGGGGTGAAGGTGACAGTAACGGTGGGGGTGTGGCTAGGCGTATAGGTGATGCTTGCCGTTGCTGTGGCGGTAGCCGTAGGCGTAATGCTCGGTGTGTGGGTGGCGGTGGCGGTGTGGCTGGGCGTTAAACTGGGTAGCTGGGCAAGCGTGGGCAAAAGCAAGGTTGACGGTGGTGTCACCGAAACGGGCGCACACGCCCCCAAGAGGGTCAATGCCAGCACCCATGCCAACACAATCCAACCCATACGTACAGTTGGCATAGTTATGATTGCCCTCTTTTTTGCTCTAACAACTCCTGCAATGAGATGGGGTCTTCATCCACCAAACGGGCAGGGCTGGCGTGTTCTTGCAGAATTTGCTGGCGTAGTGCTTCTTTGAAGGCGCGTTTTTCGTGTTCATCCATCATGGAAAGCAAGAGCGCGGTCTTGTCCATTGCTTGGCGTTTGGGCTTTTCGCCAGCGGAATAATGAGCGCGGTC
>JBMOEO010000127.1:0-8791 GCA_049318945.1 Phototrophicaceae bacterium
ACGGGTTTAGTTAGATCGTGAACGACCCCGCGCCGTGCCAGCTCGGCATCTAAGTCTTGTTTCAGTACCCTCAACGGGTTTAGTTAGATCGTGAACAAAGCCAAGGAGGTTGTACAGTCGCAAGATCATCAGTTTCAGTACCCTCAACGGGTTTAGTTAGATCGTGAACATACAGCATGGTTTGCCCCGTTGTTGGCACGTCGGGTTTCAGTACCCTCAACGGGTTTAGTTAGATCGTGAACCATACCATCGGGAGTACATTAAGCGTCTGTATTGAAGTTTCAGTACCCTCAACGGGTTTAGTTAGATCGTGAACTTTGCACACAATGGGCATGCCCACCCGTTGTCACATAGTTTCAGTACCCTCAACGGGTTTAGTTAGATCGTGAACAGCGGTGGGGGAGTCCGTGATCGCGTTCGCCACTTGTTTCAGTACCCTCAACGGGTTTAGTTAGATCGTGAACAGTTTGATCGTTATATAAAAATCCCCCGTTTCCGGGGTTTCAGTACCCTCAACGGGTTTAGTTAGATCGTGAACTTCAGATACCACGCCATCCCCTGACGACTCACAGGTTTCAGTACCCTCAACGGGTTTAGTTAGATCGTGAACCGTGTAGACATTCTAGCACACCAAGATCATATTTGCTCTTGGTTTGTTGAAAACCGCTTAAATCGCATTTTACAAGGTTCATCATTGCTCACGCTTTCAAAAATCATAGCACATCCCCCCAGCTTTTCGCAACCCGTTTTTTGCAGAAAAACAGGGGGGAGTTGCGACACATCGCTAGGTTACAATTTCGTACCAACCATTTCCTTTAACCGTGTTCTTGCCCACTTGTACCAGTTGCCCCCACACCAACCAACGGAGGTAATTTTCCAACAACCCACTGTAAACCACCTGCCCCACAAAACCACTCAGCTTCTTGGTGCTGTTGTCGCGCTGGGAATTACTGCGTACATCCACCCAGCGCGTGTTGCATTGGGCAATGCTTACATCCCTCATCCCAATGGTCAACCGCAAATGTTCTTCACGCCAAGCGTCTGACGATTCAGGTTCGGTGGTGTAGTGGGCTTCAATGGCTTGGCAACGCTCCAAAAGACGCGCGATCAAGACCACAAATTCAGGAATGGCTAAGGAACGCTCCCCTTGAATGAGTTGGGTGGGAGTGAGGAAGCGCAAGCGGATATGGTGGCGGGGCAAGCCACGCACAAACGCTGCCACTTGATCGGCTGTGATGGGCACACTGGGGGAAGCCACGAGCCTGCCGTTTGCCACTAGGTCTGCAGATGTCCCTGTGATGGGGTTGTGCGCTTCAACACGGATGAGTTGATAGCGTCCGCGTCCATATCCTACCCCATCCAAACCGATCTGATAAACAGCTTGGATGATGTAGGGGAACAGTTCTGCCACCTTGCCAAACAAACTAATCGTAAAGCTGAAGGCATCACCAATTGAGTAGTGACGGTCTGCGCTGGGACGTTCACCCAAAGGCGGACGAATTGAAAACGGACGTGGGGGATTGCTCCCCCGTTTACGATTTGGAATCTCCAGCACCATCAACTGCCCAAGCAAGTCGGTATCCCCCAGCGAAACTTTCAGCTTTTCCCACAGCGCACCGCGCAGTTGGGCACCGGCTTGGGGACCGAAGCTCAGGTAACTGGTTGCCTGAACGTGAAAGATCAACTGATGTACCTCTAAGCCATTCAAGAACAGGAAAGGGGTGGTCACGATTCTTCCTCCGTTGGAATACGGGTATAGAAGGTGTAACTACGGCTGGTGCGCGTCCGTCGGTAGGGCAACATGACATGGTGCAAAACCCGCTCCTTGCCTAGCTTGATCGATTTATCACTATAGACGCTCACCTTCTGAAAAGTTGCCCCCTTGCCCGTATCATCCAGTTGGGTCAATACCGCGTCCAAATCAATGCCGTCGGCTGGCGGTTCGCCCACAATCAACCACTCGCGCGGTAATTCGCTGAGCGTGTGGGGGAGGTCTTGAATCTGTACAAAGCCCCCACGCTTGCCCAAGTAATTGATGTGCGCCAGCCACCGCCCAACCAGAGATGCCTGCTCTTCCGTTTTAACCTCCACCCCTATCTTGAACTCGCCCCCTAAGTAGGCGTATTCACGATAGGCGATCGTGCGTTGGAACGGCTCTAATGGCTTGGGTGATTTAGGCGGACGTAAAATACGGATGAAGGTGTTGTTCACCACCACATACTCGCTAGGGCGCAAGGCAATGCGTGCGCCCCCCAACCAATCATCCCATGTTCGCTCTGCTGCATCTGCCCCAATGAGGGGGCAAGCAACATCCAGCAATGCCATCTTGACGGCATAGGGGGTGGGCACCAGCAAGGTGCGCCCCCCCGATACAGTCGCGCTGGCAGGCTTAAGCGAGAACAAGCTAGTAGACTTGTAAACCGCAATCGCCCACATCGTCTTAAACCCGGAAGCCGTAAAGTGCCATGTCGTCCAACAAGACGCGGATGGTATCGGCAAACATGCTCATATCATCGAACATGGCAAGGCTCACGCTGCCTTCGCCCTCAATCTGGTTGAGTACCCCAACGGTGGCTTCCACTTCTTCGCGGTAGCTTTCAGCAAGGGGGCTAACGGTGGGTGCGGGAATGGGCTTGCTGCTGATGGTTACGACCCCGCTCATGCCCAATAGGTGGGGGGCTTGTGTGGAGCGCATCGCCCCGTTGGGCTGAACGAAGGTGTACAGCACACTACGGATGAGGGCATGGGCACGGCGCACGCGCTCTTCATACGTAAGGGTATAGTTTTGCAGAATGTCATTGAAACCAATGCGAGCAAGGTTGAGGTGACACACCACCGCGTATACCCCACTATTAGCAGGACGGTGGAAGATGGACTGCCCAAGGTTGGAGCCGGTCTTGACCTGACTTTGCCGATCTTTATCCCGTTGGCTAGTAGAACGATCTTGTGCATACTTCACATGAAAATAGCTATCGGTTTGCACTTGTTCCGGCACGCCCGTCACCCACCCAAATTCAATCACGCTTTTACGGGCGACGCTCTTCTTGCCCTCTGTCACCAGAATGCCCTCCATGTCACTCACGGCGCACGTCTGTAACAGATCAGCTAGAACATCCCCATCGCTAAAATTGGCGACACGTTTCACAAATTCAGCGTCAGCATTGATGCGGTTTGCATCAAAGACCTGCGCCCCAGCAGAAAGAGGCAGTCCTTCTGCACGGGCAATCTGAAAGAGATGTTCCGCTTGAATGTGCTTGAACATGTCCCCACTAATGGCGTTGACGCTGTATAGCACCCCATCACGATCAACGATGTTGACCATGCGAGTTTGGATTTGATTGCCCTCGCCCCCCTCATTGTTCAGACTATGTAAGTCTAAAACCAAGCGGGCACTGATGGAAAGATTGGCTAAAGTGGTTGTCATTTGGTAAGGTCTCCTATGGATTGATTGATATGAATACAGGTTGAATTAATTGTCAGTGTCATCGGATGAATCGCTGTTGAGAACTTGCTCTTCAGTGGATGCTTCGGCTGGCTCATCTTTGGGAACGCGAGCATAGCCATACGCCACCAGCAACCGCGCGATGGTTGGTGCACCGTGTTGATCCACTAAGGCAACAATGTCGTTGATGTCGTTCACGGTGATATTGCTACGGTATTGCACCTTACGCACTTCATAGATGCGTGTGGTTTCTGCATTGTATAAATGAATGAAGTCTGACAAGGCGGCAAGAAACTCCGCCTCTTTGCCACGCCCTGCTACACGGGTGAGGTCTTGCCCCAAACCGTAGCGAATTTCATAGAGACGCTCGCCATTGGCTTTGCGTCTTTGTGGAACAACAGTGCTGTTACGGATGGCGGCGGCGATATTCTGAAAGCCTTGATTGGCAAGAATATCGCTATAGGTGGGGTTGGTCATGGTGATAATCCTTTCTATAGTGGGGGTCGTTAATTGTTGGGCATATTTGCCACGCTCGCGCATTCCTATCACATAGGCAGGAAGCGCGTTCGTTAACCGAAAGAAAGCCGCTAAGTCGTTGCCGGAGACAAAATCGCGCAAGTGTTGGAGCAAGGCGGCGGCATCGCTATGTCCCTCATCGAACTGGCGCGTGAAGTCGATCAACTCTTTCAGGATGTCTTGGTACTGGTTGACCTCTTCTATGGAGTGGGGCACAATCCAGCCGGGCAAGGCGATGTCAGAGATGTTGAGGGTGGCGGTAGTGTTGCCCATGTCTTTGTAAAAGGCGGTATGGAATCCACCCACTAATTTGTTCTGTAGGTTGCGCCCCAATAGCCTGCTCAATAAATCTTGTTCAGCCTCAAGGTAGTGTTTCAGCAGGGCTTGGGCGTAGCGCAAGGATGCCAACACATCAAAGCGGATGGAAGTTTCTGCGGACATGGTTTGTTTGAATGCCGTCAAGATCGCATTGTGGTCACGCAAAGATAGATCACGCGGAGCAATCACAAAACTCTTGCGGTCTTTGCCACCCTTGACCGTCTTGGTCATCACATCATTGTAGTAACCCACCATCTTGATGAACTCCACAAGCCATAGGTTATCCATGTTACCGATACCCATGCCATCAGACTTGATGCGGTTTTGCCCCTTCCCTTGTGTCGGATTCAACAACTGAAGCGCGGTGGTCGTTTCGGTAATGCCCCAATTTAATTGTTTGTTGAGCTGTTTCCATTCTGCACTCACCGCGTCCAGTGGATTAGGATGGACACGGTATAGATCAAGCAACAGGCGCACCACGACGGACTGATGCTCACGGAGTTGCCACCAGTTGTTTAGAACATTGTTCCAGCCGGGCAACCCACCAGGGTTGATCGCTCGCAAAACATCGTACTGAACAGGGCGTTCGTGGAGGGATAACTTGGCTTTGATTGCATCATAAAAGCGATTGTTCTGCTCTTTGATCGCCTCGTAATCATCCACATATTTTATTGTATCGGTGGGGATTTCATCCGCATTCTTGGCGGTTAGGACAAAGCGCACCCCTCCCATGATGTATTTATCGCCCCCTAGATTGGCGATGGTCTCCTCACGGATGGGTGCGACTAGGGTCAACTGAATGTATCCCCCTTTATCCACATAGCGGATTGCCCCATCATCATCCCCCTGCTTATTGAGCAAGTCGGCAAGTAGGCGTTGCAAACCTAACGCCACCAAGGTATCCGCGAACGGGTCGTGGATACTTACATAGAATGTATCAGTCATGTTTTCCTCCAGTAGGTGAGTTCCAACCGGTGCCTTTGTTATCACTAAGCCGTAACAATCGCACCAACAGCGCATAAACAAAGAAGGCATCAAGCGATTGATTGTTGGGTGTTATGAGATGATCCGCATCAAAACTATTGACCTTATTCTTATCTAACAACGCTTTGATAGGTCTCCCTATTGTATCCGAAACAATGGCAGGCGCGTTCTTTTCAAAGGTTATAGGTTTGTAATCTGAAGTGAACGCGCCATGATGCCGACTGATGGCGGTGATGATCGGACTGCGTAAGGGCTGGGGTAATTCGCTAATTAGCTCTATCACCGCTACCGCACTTTCAACAGAATGGGGCGGGCGTGACTTCCCCATACCGCGTTCCACCTCAACATGATCGGGGGTGTAGCGGTCGGTGTGGGCGTATGCCTCCCCTGCAACAGTGGGATTGCCAATTTTCGCTTGGTATTCCCGTACCCAGTTTTGCCACCCTGTACTCAATTTGCCCACATCGTGCAACAAAACAGTCATTTCCGCTGCTGTGCGCATCATCTCATGCGAGACCTTCAGGCGGTCTGCCAACCGTTTCGCCGCCCATTCGACCTCACGCCAGAAAGCAATATGGTTGATGTCGGGGTCATCTTCAAACGCCGCCTTATACACCAAGCGAATATGCTCACGGTAGGTCTCTAGTTGATACCCGCCATATTTATCTTTGGGGTTATCGGATGGGTCTGGCAAAGATGCCACCCATTCCCCCCCATGTTCGGGGATAAAACCCTCAGTAACAGTATAGGTGGCTAAATCGGGATGGACGACCACTAATGACCCATAGGGTATTTTAGCGGGCTGTATCTCCCCACTAGCATTCCGACGAAAAGTAACTTCCTCCCAGCGATTGATCTGTTTTCTACTATCATCGGGATTGGTTTCACTGATGAGGTAACGCACGCCAAACGACGGGGCGGTGTCATCACTCAAGTTGTGGTAGCGGGTCAGCCATGTCTTGAGATACCCTGCCAATGTGCCGGGGTGCAAGTTGAAACTAGGGAGCGTATAGGGAGTTTCGATCTGTTCGGGGGAATGGTGGATGGTGATAGGTTGGGCAATCACATTGCGCACCAGATTGCCCACGCTAGAATCATCCCCACGCATTGCCGCATACATTTGGTTACGGTGTGTGACCGCGTTACTTTCCAAATCACTCAAAACTGACCGATCGGTTTCTTGATGTACGGCATCAATCACTGCCTGTTCATCGGTGAAGCGGAAAACATCCCCACTGCGTAGGGCGAACACCTCAAACGTTCGTTGTAGTTGGGGGCGTTCTAGTTTGCCACTGTAGGGGTTGGTATCCTCATATAGATCAATCACCTCTCCATCGGCGTTAGTAGAATAGCGATAGATGAAAACATCACCCTCATTATGTTCATAACGGGCACACCGCCCCGCACGTTGTACAATGGCGTTGGCAGGCGCAAGTTCGGTGTGCATCACCGTACTGGTGATGTTCACACCAACCTCAATCGCCTGGGTTGCCACCAAAATGACATCCCCATCAGAGGGGGCTTTATCGCCAAACCGTGCGCGGATGTGATCTTCAATGCGGTTGCGATCCTCACGTAGGAATTGGCTATGTAAGAGTAACACTTCTGCCTTTTGGGTGAGTGTGCGCAGTTGGGTGGCTAGGGCGCGTGCGCGTGCCACCGTGTTACAAATCACCACACTACGCCCACGGTGCGCCGCCAACACTGCTTCAGCAGAAAGGGGAGCGGATACCACGGTGTGATAGCGACGGGTTTTCTGTTGAGAGGGTAGCCTACTAAATTCCTCCCGTTCGGTGTCACTCAACCCCACCACTTCGGCATTCAACGCTTTAGCCAGTCGGGTGAGCAAAACTTCGCTGAACGTGGCGGTCATCAGCAAGAATGGGCTGATACCGTTGACCATGCGCAACATCTCTAAGACGGTGGGGAGGGTGCTATCTGGGTCATAAAGATGAAACTCATCAAACACGAGATAGCTAGACAATACTGCACCCAGGTTCACATTGGCGCGTCCACGCGATAAGCTATAGGGTGTCATCAGAAAGCTACTGAGCGTTTGGTCAATGGTGGCGAAGATCAGATTAGCTTCTAATTGTTTATCACTGTGCTTGAGATCACCTATCTGTATTGCCTCACGCAATTCTAATTTTCGTTTTGCGTTAAGTCTCTTGATAATCTCCTGATACTCCAAATGAAACTGATTCGCAAGAACGCGCATCGGCACGGAATAAATCAGCTTTTGCGGGAGATAGCCATTGCCTTGATGCTTTTTCATATCGGCGGAATGGATGAACGGCTCTATGGCGGCACGGGTTTTTCCCGCCCCTGTTGGAGCCTGCAGGATAACATTCTTGCCCTCGCGCAATAACTCGCGCACATGTGTTTGATATGGGTAAAGCGAAGACATGTTAACTATCCCTCAAAGATGTCATCATACTGTTCGTTACTAAGGTCTGCGGTGGTGGAGGTATTCCAACCGTATAAGGTGGCAAGGGCGCGAGCCTCCCCAATCATGGTGTCGCGCAAGTGTGCTGGCTCTAACACTTCGACATTCGCCCCCCACGTCCGTATCCACGGGAGTAAGTCGGTGGTATCGGCGATGTCAAAGCTGTAACGGACGTAACCACGTTGGTTGGGGTCATCCTCCAAATTAGGATTTAACCCACGCCAATTCGATTCACGCACACGCCGAGCAACCTCTGGGGCAAATCGTAGGACAACATGTTCATGCGTATCCCCGTAATAAATTGACCATGCCGAACGCAATATCTGAATGCCGGGGAAGTCTTTGGGGACTTCAAAGGATTCTCGCTTTGTTTCCGCTTCTTGGATGCGCTCGATCTTATAACTCCGAATGGCACGGGCAAGGTGGCTGTAACCAATCATGTACATGCCATAACCTGTACCGGATGGCTCAATGAGATAGGGATCAAACAAGGTCTCAAACGGTTCTGCCTTGTATGGGTGGTAGCGGATACGTAAGCGATTACGGAATAAATACGCCGTCATCACCTTCTCAAAGATATTTTTATGATTGGGGTCATCAGGACGATATGCCATCTCACGAGCGACATCTTCCAAGTCTTTCCCTAGGTGTAATTCTTTGTTAGCTAATCCTGCTAACTTCAAGAGCAAGTTCTCGGCTAAATGGTTGCGACGATCACTTTGTTTGACCAACATACGCAGGGCAAGGTATAACATCACCGCCTCAACAGGATTGGGCTTGATAATGAGAGGGCGTTGCAGATCTATGGGCATGGGCACATATTCATTCCCATCCTTACTAATGCGATGTTCCTCTTCTAGCTCACGCACATAATCTCGTACAGAGCGATCAGGGATATTCAACGTCGTCGCTATCTCGCTCGTTGTGATACCTCCGGAGCGTCGCTTGACCAACTCTAAAATAAGCTCTTTCTTTTCTTCACGGTTTCTATCAGATGTTCTAGTCATGTTGAAAATCCTTTCTACTTATGGAATACTATAAAGTGGAATCGGCAGCTTTTCTGCCATTGCATCAAACGTCATTAC
>JBMOEO010000128.1:0-8616 GCA_049318945.1 Phototrophicaceae bacterium
GGTGGTACAATGGGGGCAAATGGTTTAGTCCGAGTGTAGTCCAGTTATGCCTAGTCCTACAATTGTTGCGATTGTCCCCATGCGCCATAATAGCGAGCGCGTTCCCGGAAAAAATTATCGTCTCTTTGCCGATAAACCCCTCTATCATCACATTGTCACCACCCTCTTAAATTGTCCCTCCATTCAACAAGTGGTGATTGATACCGACAGCCCGATCATTCAAGAGCAAACCGCGCAACACTTCCCACAGGTGAAGGTGCTAGAACGCCCTGCTCATCTGCGCGATGGGGGTGTTGCAATGAATGATGTCCTGCTTCATACCACCGCCCAACTGTCTGCGGATTTCTTCTTGCAAACCCACAGTACCAACCCCCTACTCACATCAGATACCTTAGAGCGGGCGATTGCCACGTTCTTAAAAGGCTATCCCATGTATGATTCGATGTTCAGCGTGACGCGCTGGCAAACGCGCCTGTGGGATGGCTTGGCGCGTCCGCTCAATCACAATGCGAACATCTTGCTTCGCACACAAGATTTGCCCCCCGTTTATGAAGAGAACTCCCTCTTCTATTTATTCAACCGCGCCATCCTGCAAGAGCGTCATAACCGCGTGGGGTTGCGTCCGCTCCTGTTTGAGGTGGATCGCTTGGAAGCACAAGACATTGATGAGGAGGTCAACTTCATTATTGCCGAAATGATTTACCACTATCGTCAACAACAATCATCCACAAAGGGATAGCATGATGGATACGATTATCAAAGGCGGAACACTCATCACCGCAAGCGCATCATACCAAGCGGATATTGGCATTGAGGGAGGGAAGATCGTCCAGATTGGGCGTGATCTTCAGGGAGCAACGACCGTTTATGATGCCACTGGAAAATGGGTGACACCCGGCGCGGTGGACATTCACGTTCACATGGAGCTAGATTTGGGTGATGTGGTTTCCAGCGATACTTTTTACACGGGCACGCGGGCGGGCTTGTTCGGTGGGACAACCTCCATTGTGGATTTCATCGAGGCACGCGCGGATGAATCCCTAGAGGAGGCTTTCTTACGGCGCAAGGCGCAGGCGGATGCTCAAGTGGTGGGCGATTACGGCTTACACATGACCCTCACCCCTCATGATCTGACAAAGTTGAATGAGTTGCCCACCCTCGTTCAAGCAGGCGTGCCCACGTACAAGCTCTATATGGCGTATGGGCATTACTTGGATGATGGGCAACTGCTCCGCGCGTTACAGGCGGTTGAACGGGTGGGGGGCTTGGCAGTCATCCATGCCGAAAACTGGCGAGCCATTCAAGTTTTGGTGGAAGACGCGCTTCATGCTGGGCATGCCTCCCCCATGTGGCACGCACTAACGCGCCCTCCTGAACTGGAAGCGGAGGCGGTTGGGCGCGTGATTGCCCTTGCCCACCATGTCCATTGTCCCATTCACATCTTCCATGTGGGGTGTGATGCGTCGGTAGAGCGCATTGTTGCCGCGCGTGCGCAAGGCGTGGCGGTGACGGGGGAGACTTGCCCACAGTATCTCTTCTTGGATGAGACCGCCTATCAACGCCCACACGTAGAAGGCGCGTTAACGGTGTGCGCCCCCCCATTGCGCCCCCTCGCTGACCAACGGGCGATGTGGCACGCGCTTCATCATGACCACCTGCAAATCGTCAGCACCGATCACGCCCCTTTCACCCGTGCCCAAAAACAGCGTGGCTTGGATGAACACAATTTCACGCGCATTCCGGGGGGCATCCCCTCCATCGAAAGTCGCTTCACGTTGTTATATAACGGCGTGCGACAGGGGTTCTTTTCGCCCAGTCGGTGGGTGGAATTGTGTTGTACCCGTCCTGCACAGCTGGCAGGCTTCACGCATAAAGGCAACCTTGCCATTGGATACGATGCTGATCTGGTGGTGTTTGATCCGCAATATGCCCAAACGCTACGCCTAGACGCGCTTCATGAACAGGTGGACTGGACACCTTATGAGGGGGAGGCACTCTTCGGAAAAGTGGAAGCGGTGTGGTTGCGTGGCAAGCACGCCATCCATAACGGGGCGTGCTTGTTGGAAGCTGGAGAGGGGCAATTTGTGGAGCGTCGCCTGTCCTCTGCGCTTTAGCAGGTGTGGCGGTGGGGGCGCGTGTGAAGGGTGTGTCGCTCGTTGCGGGTGGCAAAGCGGAACATATCATCAAAGAAGGTCAAGTGGGGTTTGCCCGTGTTGAAGATGCCAAAGGTCTCTTGCAACTCGGCATTGATGCGAACTTTGAACACATCAAACTCTGCTTGTTCTGCTTCCGTGAAGGTTTGTAAGTTATAGCCCAGCGTCATGTGAAAACCATACTCGGCAAAGTCTGGCTCACGCACGCCGCTTGCTTGGGCAATCGCCTCGCGCAGTGCCCAAATGGCTTGGTGGGTTTCCTCATCAGCTGGCACAAGATCGAACGAAAGATAGTTGTGGTTGCCAAATCCTCCAAAGCGCATGCGGAAGTTATCGGGGAGTGGGATAGCCGCCAGTTGCTCGATGAAGTAGCAGTCGGTTTCGTGTAGGGGGGTGGTGAGGGGCAGGTGGCTTGTCCAATGGTCAGGCGTGCGCACCGCGTCCAACAGCAACCCCATGACCGTCATGTGCAAGCTGGAAGGGGGCATCAAAACCACCTTGTGGAAGATTGCCAACTCCTTCACCAAGTGTTGCACGCGCACCGCCTCTTGATAGGGTGCATCATCTGGGTTAGCGAAGCAGATCACCGTATTGCCGGGATAGGTGCGCACGTCCCCATCTGCATGAAACTTTTCGCCTATGTGATAAGTATACATTCTGATTTGCTTTCCATGTGAACTCCAGCAAAATGATACTGTACAATCATTATCCATGTGTTAATGTTTCATCAAGAATGGCGTGAAGGGATATTCATCCCAGCCAAACCAAGTCATTATCTTGTGGGGATTTTATCAAGTGCAATGGGGCAAGCAGAATGAATCAGGTTAAGCGTGTAGATTGGGTGGATACCGTTAAAGGGGTTGCCATTTTGTTGGTGGTGTTGCGACATGTCACCGGGGGGCTACGAACCGCTGGCTTGATTGAGGCGCAAGGGACGCTCCACTTGTTAGATGGGTGGGTATACTATAGTTTTTCGGTGGCGGCGTTTTTCTTTGTGGGGGGCTTGTTCATCTATCGGTCGTGTATGAAAAAGACACTCGCTGATTTCACGATGGATCGCGTCCGAACATTGGTCTATCCCTATTTCGTGTGGTCATTATTGACCTATGCGTTTGCTTTTATATTTGAAGATTACACCAATCACTCTTCCTTAGGGCAAGGATCAGAGATTCTATACCGCTTATTCGTAGACCCCGAAAACCGCTTCTGGTTCTTGTATGGCTTCTTCTTGGTGTTGGTGTTGTTTGCTACGATGATGAAGCGTAACTTCAAACCTGTTCATTTCCTGTTCTTGAGTGTGGGAATCTTTGCGCTCAATATGTGGCTGGAGTTTGATCTGTACAACGGAATGCTATATGACACCAGCTTGAATATGATTTTCTTTGCGCTGGGGGTGACATATAGCGAGCCTATCCTACGATATTTAGATGATGCCGGAGATCGACGATTGAGCATCTTAGGGGTGTATTTCATCCTCGCGTGGTTCATCATGGTCTTCACCTATCGTGGAACAGAAATCCTCGTGATCGAATTTATGGGGCAGTTGGTGGGGTTGATTGGTTTGGTGAGCCTGTCTGAATTGTTCATCCGCATTCCTGCGACAACCTTCTTACACACGCTGGGGCAATATTCGTTTGAAATTTACCTAACGCATGGCTTTGTCATTGCCGCGATACGCATCTTCTTGGTGCGCTTTTTAGGCGTGACCAATACATGGGTGGATGTGTTGATTAGTGTGATGGTGGGTGTGCTTGTGCCCATGCTCTTTGCCAAAGTGGTGGAACATTTCAAGATTCCCTACGTCTTCAATTTTCCCAAACCCTCCGCTTCCGCCCCGGATGCGCCTGCTATTCCCCATCGTTAAGCCAACCTATTGCACAGTCAGGGTGGGAAACCATCCTGACATTTACCAATTGCTTGTGCTATAACATTCCCACTGCTAAAGATAATATGGATTTAATAAAATGAAACCACAACGTTTGTTATTGATAATTGCTGTGAGTGTGTTGTTACTTGGGGGAGTGGGTTATATTGGGGTGGGCGTGGTGGTTGCCAATACGCTGATGACCATCGGCTATCATTGCTCTCCCGAAAGCCTATACTACACCAACATACCGGAGTCATTTGTGAAGTGGGATGGCACTCCTTTGCCTGATTATGCCATTGATAAACCCTATAGCACAGTTGAATTTCATCCGCGTGGGGATGACGCTATCGCCTTAAGTGGCTGGCACTTGGTCAGTAATGAAGACAAAACCACCCCAACCATCATCATTGTGCACGGCTTGGGAACATGCAAGCAACACGCCCCCAACCTGATCGCCGCTGATACCCTATTGGATGCGGGCTTCAACGTGTTTGTGCTGGACTTGCGCGAGCATGGCGCATCTCAACGCATAGATGGACGCTTCACCGCTGGCATCGAAGAACACCTTGACGCGCTCGGCGCGTATGATTGGTTGGTGAATGAATACGGCGTGCCTGCCGATAAGGTGGGCATCATGGGCTTCTCTTTAGGGGCAGGCACTAGCTCGATGGCGTTTGCCAAAGAACCCCAACTGGTTGCGCTGTGGGCAGATAGCCCCTTCGCCAACCTAACCTTGACCATCACCTATGAGTTACGCCGTTTGGGCATCCCCACCTTTTTGAGTGGTAGCGGCATTATGATGGCGCAAGTGTTGTATGGGGTGGATTTAAGCACCGCCAATAGTGAAGAAGCATTTGGTACACAACGCAACGGACGACCCGTCTACCTCACACACGGCACAGCAGACGAACGCTTGAGCGTAGACTTCACCACTCGCTTAACCGAGATCACGCGCCAAACCGATCCCAGCTTTGAGCCGTGGCTGGTGGAAGGGCTGGGGCATGTTGAGGCAATTTGGGAAGTCACCGACGAGTATCAATCGCGTTTGGTGACATTCTTCACAGAGGCATTCGCTTCGTAAAACGATAACATAGAGTGGGTTAGGGGAATGCCCCTAGCCCATCTTTGACACCACTGATCTACAGGACACATGACCGAACCCACACCGCCTAACTTCACCTCGTTTGAAGGCTTTCAACGCTTGATGGACTGGTATAATCAGTCAATGGCTTGTGCCACCGTACCCCTCACCAGTCACTTTGTGCCCACCCCACACGGACACACCCATTTAGTGAGTGCGGGTGAGCTAGAGGGGGCGTTGCCCATTGTGTTGTTGCATGGTGTGAACGTGAATGCCATGCTGTGGAAACCCCTCTTAGAGCGGTTGGCAAATCATGTAGCGGTGTTCGCCGTGGATATTCCGGGCTTCGCTGGCAAAAGCGAGGGAGTACGCTTGGCGTATGAGGATGCCAGCTTGGTGGAATGGTTTGGGGCAATTCAACAGCACTTTGGATGGGAGCGCGTGCTATTGGTGGGCAATAGTGCTGGGGGGCACTTCGCCCTCAAGATTGCGACAGGCATGCCCAATCAGGTGGCAGGGGTGGTCTTGCTCAATCCGTGCGGTCTTACCCCCTATCGCGGTCTCTATCAACTCACGCGCGTGGCGTGGTTTGTCCATCTGTTGCACGTGCTGGGGCGTGGGGTGTTGGGGCATCCGCACATGGCGCGTTGGTTTGTGGAACGGGCGATGGGCAAGGCAACGCATGCTTCAAGCGAAGTGGTGGAACTGGCGACGTTGTTATTGCGCTACTACACCCGTAGAATCCCGCCACCACGCTTGACGGATGATGAGCTAAAGCAGGTGCTTGCCCCCACTGTGGTGATGGTGGGCGAGGATGAAATCTACACCCACCCGCTACACGTCTTAACCCGTGCATGGGCAACCTTGCCCAATGTTGCTACATTATGGGTGATGGGGGCAGGGCATGACATTAGCCTAGAGCGTCCGCAATTAGTGGAACAAGTGATCTTACAACACAGGAGCAACCTTACATGATTGAAATATCCACCATTCTTTACAAGATGACGCTTAGCTCTACAAGCGTTGCCCAGCTCGTCATGGGCATTAGTGACAAACAAGCGCGTTGGAAGCCCAGCCCTAGCACGTGGTCAATGCTGGAGGTGGTGCATCACCTCTTGGATATTGAGCGCGAGGACTTTCGCCCACGTCTTGACCGCGCCCTCCATCACCCCACCGCTTCCTTAGTGGAGATTGATCCCAGCGACTGGGTATTGGAACGGGCGTACAATCAAGCCGATTTGCAGAATGTTTTAGAGGACTACCTAGAAGAACGCCATCGCTCATTGCAGTGGTTACAAGAGCTACACGCGCCCAATTGGGAGGCAGTGTTCACGGGTTCATCAGGAACGCTCCGCGCAGGGGATTTGTTGACGGCGTGGATGGCGCATGATTTCTTGCACATTCGCCAGTTGAATGAACTCCACTATGCTTATCTGCAAGAGCGTATGCAACCCTACCAAGCGGACTACGCCGGGGAATGGTGAGATAGTTTTTCTAGTGAGGATTGAATCCACTTTCATTCCCTGCTCATCTATTCTTGTTAACATAGGGCTTGTTAACATAAGAACGCATACAATAATTGAATAGGTCTTAAATGATGAAACAGCTGTGGGTACGCATTTTACTGGGATTGGTCGTGGTGCTGGCTTTGGCGATGGGGGGCTTTGTTGCGTGGGCGTTGAATGTTCCGCCGATCATGCCAGAGGCAACGCAGGCGTTGGTGAGTGATCCAGTGGTGCAGGTGACACGAGGGCGTTGGATCGCCTTTGAGCCTGTGAATCCCACCCACACCATCGGGGTGATCTTCTATCCGGGTGGGCGGGTGGATGCTGGCGCGTATGCCCCCTTGATGCGCTCCCTAGCAGAAAACGGCTACCCTGCCTTTATCGTCCCCGTCACCCTCAACCTAGCGTTATTCTCTCCTGATGTTGCCCAGCCCGTGATTGAGGCATACCCACAGATTGAGCAGTGGGTGGTGGGGGGACATTCGCTAGGAGGGATTGCCGCCAGTCAATTTGCAGGTAGTCACCCCGTGAATGGCTTGTTCTTGCAGGGGTCTTATAGCTTGCCTGATTTAAGCGCGTCTGATGTCAACGTGTTGGTGATGATGGGCACGCAAGACGGCTTAATTCCACCCGAAGAGGTGCGCTCGCATGATGAGAATCTCCCAACGGATGCGCAATTCTTGAGCATTGAGGGAGGCAATCATGCCCAGTTTGGGTGGTATGGGGAACAGGATGGGGATAACCCTGCGACGATTTCTCATGAAGAACAGCAACAACAAGTGTTGAGTGCATTACTGACATGGCTAGAGACCATCCAATGACAGACTATGATGTAATCATTGTTGGTGGGCGGGTGGCAGGTGCAAGCCTAGCCATCCGATTGGGACGGGCGGGGATGCGCATCTTGCTTCTTGAGCGTGCTACCTTGCCCTCCCCCCCGTCGGCAAGCTCGCCGATCATCTATTCCCCGTCGATGGCGTTGTTGGATGAACTGGGCATCCCTGAAAGTGTGTATGCCCCCGCCACCCCACCCATCCATTCTTGGGTGATGGAAGCGGAAACCTACTGGAAAGTGCAACTCCCCGTGCCACAGGCACACGGGCGCGATTATTCGTATGCCATTGATCGGGTAGCCTTTGACCAAGCCCTATGGGAAGAGGCATCGCAATTCTCAAACTGTCATGCTAACATGCAAAAAAGCGTCACGCAGATTGCCCCATTTGACGGAGGCGTGATGGTGCAAACGCACGACGGCGGACGCTACACCGCCAAGCGTGTAGTGGGGTGTGATGGGCGGTTCAGTCGGGTGGCACAAGCCTTCGATGTGGGCATCCATCACCAAGATGAACATGAACCCACCAGTTTGTACTATGCCTATTGGGAGGGGGTTCAGCCACACGACACAGGCAAAGCGGTTGCGCACATGGTCAGCCAGGGGGGTGACTATGGCTTCTTGTTGGCAGAATCCAGCGACGGGCGCACGATGGTGACGATTGAAGGGCGAAGCGACGTATTGACCCCCGCAAAAGGGCAGACGATTGAAGCGTTCTATCGGGAGTTTCTACAGCGTAGCTCCAGCGTGAGCAACCGCTTACGCGAGGCAACCCCCGTTTCCCCCGTGAAGGGGATGAAGCGCGTGGGCAATTTCTACCGTCAAGCAGGGGGGGACGTGTGGGCGTTGGCTGGGGATGCCGTCCACCAAAAAGATCCGCTGGATGGGCAGGGCATCTATGACGCGCTGTTCACCAGCAAGGCACTGGCACACGCGATCATTGCTTGGCACACCCACCAACTCACTTGGGAGCAGGCTCTTGAGCAATATCAACGCACCATCTGGGAGGAGACCGCCCCCATGTATCGCTCGACGTTAGCGCGAGTCAACCGCGAGCTGTATACCCGTCGTTCGGCATGGTTCATGCACACTTTAGCGCGGTGGCTGTATACCGATCCTGTGTATCAACAGCACTGGGGGAGGCTGTTTGTGCGTAGCCTTCCCCCGGATCAATGGTG
>JBMOEO010000129.1:0-8508 GCA_049318945.1 Phototrophicaceae bacterium
CACGATCTCCGCCACGGTCGCCACCGCGATCCCCACTACGGGGACGGTCGCCACCACCCGGAGGACGCTTATCACGTGAGCGAGCTTCTTCTGCCGTCCAGCCTTCTAAAACAGCTTGGCGGCTTAGGCGCACTTTTCCATCACGGTCAACATCCGTCACCATCACCATGATCTCATCACCGATGGAAACTTCATCTTCGATGGTAGCAATGTGATGATCGGACAATTGGGAGATGTGAACCATCCCATCTTTGCCGGGCAAAAATTCAACAAAGACACCATAGCTTTCAATGCGCTTGACTTTGCCGGTATAAATCCGCCCAACTTCTGCATCTTCGGTCAGGCTTTGAATTTCAGCAACGGCACGATTAACGGTGATGCCATCCGTCCCAGCGATGAATACCGTCCCGTCATTTTCAATATCAATCTTGACATCGAGGCGTTCTTGCAACGAGCGAATGGTCTTACCACCCGGCCCGATTACAAGCCCGATTTTATCTGTATCAATCTTGATGGAGACCATGCGCGGAGCAGAGTCTTTGAGTTGCTTACGTGGCTCAGCGATTGCTTCTAACATCACATCCAAGATTTGCATACGTGCCACTCGTGCTTGTTCCAACGCCTTCTTTAAGACATCTTCAGTGACACCGGCAATTTTAATATCCATTTGCAAAGCCGTGATTCCATTGCGCGTACCCGCTACCTTGAAATCCATATCCCCTAGATGATCTTCTAATCCTTGAATGTCCGTCAGAACGGCGTATTGGTCGCCCTCTTTAATCAAGCCCATAGCAATCCCTGCTACAGGTTGTTTAATGGGAACGCCAGCATCCATCAAGGCAAGCGTACTACCGCACACACTCGCCATAGAGGTACTACCGTTAGAACTCATGACTTCACTCACAAGGCGAATGGTATAGGGAAACTCCTTTTCATCGGGAATCATCGAACGTAACGCAGTTTCTGCTAACGCTCCATGACCGATCTCACGGCGTTTGGGGCTACCAATGCGCCCGGTTTCGCCCGTGCTATAGGGAGGGAAATTATAATGATGCAAGTAACGTTTGCTTTCTTCGGCGGTTAGGCTATCAACCGCTTGCGAATCACGCGGAGTTCCTAAGGTTGCAATCGTCAACACTTGCGTTTGACCGCGTTGGAATAACCCTGTTCCATGAACGCGAGGAAGAATATTAACCTCTGCCGAAAGCGGACGGATTTGGGTATAGTTACGGTCATCGGGGCGGATGCCGTCAACAATGATGCGAGTACGCACTTCTTCCTTGAGAATATCTTCAAGGAACGCGCTCACTTCTTTGAGGCTCACTTGTTCTTCTGCAGGCTTTTCAGCATTAGCAAGCGTATATCCCTGCTTGACTTCAGCATAGAGGGCTTCTAGGGCATCATTGCGAGCATCACGTTCTGTATAGGTGCGCAGGATTTGACGAATGCTTTCACGCGCCTTTGAGGAAACATCTTCCAATAAGGCGACGTTAACCTCTTTTAGAGGGGGTTGATACTTAGGCTTGCCAACTTGTTGTGCCATCTCGATTTGAACAGCAACTAACTGTTGAATGATCTGGTGTGCCAACATCAAAGCGGCAATGACGGTCTCTTCGGAAACTTCTACTGCGCCACACTCAACCATGTTGATTGCTTCAGCCGTGCCAGCAACGCGCAGGTCTAAGATGCTTTTCTCCATCTCAGATATTTTGGGGTTGACCACCAATTCACCGTCAATCAAGCCAATGCGTACCCCAGCAACAGGACCATCCCAAGGAATATCAGAGATCATCAACGCAGCACTTGCAGCGGTAATCCCCAACACATCTACTTGTCGCTCTTGGTCATGGCTGAAAGCAGTTAGCACAACTTGAATTTCATTGCGAAGAGAATCGGAGAATAAGGGGCGAATGGAGCGATCTGCTACACGCCCGGTTAGGATTGCAGATTCTGAGGGTCGCCCTTCACGGCGGAAAAAGCTACCAGGGATGCGCCCTGCAGCATACATTTTTTCTTCATAGTCCACGCTTAAGGGGAAGAAATCCATATCGCGTGTTTCTTTGCTCATTGTTGCAACAGCAAACATGACCGTATCACCGTATCGTACAGTGACCGCACCGCCTGCTTGTTCAGCCAGTTTGCCCGTTTCAAAGGTCAGGGTATCACCATTGATGGTGGCAACAAATTTTTGGCTCTCTCGAGGTGCCATTTATTTTTCTCCATATACGCCAATAGCCCGGTTAACGGCAGTCAACTTCCAACACAAGAAAGTTATTGTGCAGTATAACCGGGCAAGTTTTTTATGACTGAAGCGAGATGTGCCATGTAATGGCATCATCTCATCTGAAAAGAGAATCGCTTTAACGACGCAAGCCTAACTCTTGAATAAGTTGGCGGTAGCTATCTGGGTTAGTACGGCTCAAATATTTCAGTTGACGACGACGTTGCCCCACCAACTTAAGCAACCCACGGCGTGAGTTTTGGTCATGCTTGTGTTCTTGCATGTGGCGAGTGAGTTGAATGATACGTTCAGTTAACAAAGCGACCTGAACTTCGGGTGAGCCGGTATCGCCTTCATGACGCGAGAAGCGATCAACCAGTTCCTTCTTTAAGTCTTTATCTAAAGCCATGCTATCTTGTTTCCTCTATTCACCATCAGTCCAGTCGCTTATAACCGAACTGTGGCACAGTTATTCTATCGAACAAGATGATTATAACAAAAAGATGCAAAGTTGCCAATGCTAGGGCTTGCGTGCATCTGCCACCAAATTAACGGTGTGATGAGTACGGAAGAGAGAATATTGACCGGGACGCGCCAGCGTGGGGTTAAGGACATTCTCTGTTTCCATAATGGAAAACCATAGCTCAATACGCTCACGCGGGACACCCATTGAAAGTAAGTCCCCTACTGAATCAACCGTAATCATCTTATCTTGCTCATACAAGGTCAATAAGCAACGAATCACCGTGTCGCGTTCAGCAACGATTTGGCGAACCAAAACATGGGCATTATCAATGGAAATCCCTTTGGTGCGGTAGTCGCTTTGTGGGTTATCGTACTCACTGATGAGCGCGGCACCCTGTGCCACAAGATATTCAACCGACTGCTGGAACGCCATCTGACTATCAAAGTTCTTCAAGCGACGATGCAAACTTCCCAACGGACACCAACCAAAGCTACGAAAGCTAGTGAACTGCTCAACGCTGACGATCACGCGGTAAACCATTTGCGCGGTGATTTCAAACTGTTGCCACAATTGCACCAACCCAATGCGACTCCAGTCAATCCCTTCAGTAGGTTCAACATCATCAGTCAGAGGCATCATCACCACTAGGGGTACATCCGATGGCATCTTGATGACAGGAACAAGGTCATCGGGATTATAGCGATGGGAGACTAGCTCACGCACTAGGACTTGTTCACGCACTAGGGCATCAATCCATTGTGAACGCCATTGATCGTCCATATTCATGCCGGGTTGAATCAGCTCGCGCTCCATCGACAATCCATTCAAGAGGAAGCCGTAATTCACGTACTCCCAATTGCGCACGCTTAGGGTGTTATGCACGCGCTGAACAATGCGTTCCGTGATGAGTCGTGTACGCTTGACGATGGGGTGATTATCATTGATTGAAACAGTATTCCCCCGTCGAGGATCATTGAGAATCCCACGAGAAACCGCTTGAGTGATGAGGTCTTCCGCGAGAGTGTGCGAGTTAACGGCATGAACAACCATCAACTGATGGATGAGGTCTTCAGCATTGACATCTCGCCCACTTGATTGGGCAAGGATGCGGTCATATTGAATGACCAAACTTGACCATTGCGAGGGAATGAAAGCTCCGCTCTCGGCATCAAAAGTGGTGGGGGCGGACTTGACCAAAGAGCTATGCAATTGTAAGTTGGTGAAGTCATCAATGTATTCTAGGGTGATAGAAGGATTGGTCTCCAGTTGTTTGCTGGTGCTACCGTTTACTCCCCATACCACAACCATCTTGTTTCGCCCTACCAGGGTGTTTAACACATCATTGAAGTCTCGGTCTCCACTAGCGAGGATGAACCCATCAATGTGGTTAGAGGTGGCATCGTTCAAGACATCACGGGCGATACGAATATCGGCACTGTTTTTACCGGGCAAATGGTAAACTGGCTCAATGTTAGCACGCATTAAACGCGCCGGGGTATCATCAGAAATCTCTTGCCCATACTTATCGACCATCGGGGGTAAGCTACCCCGTTGTCCCCATGGGGCATAAGCGGAGAGTTTAACAACATGCCCATAAGAACGCGCGCGATTGATGAACCGTTCAATGATGTGGTCTAAATCAACAATGTAGCCATTTTGGTTGAGGCTAATTGAGATATTCTCAAAATCAATGTAAACCGCAACGTTCTTGGTTTGTATGCCCAATAAGGTTTCAAAAGGTTGGAACACCACCGTATCAGCAAGGGATGTATCCACCAGAACGTTCTTGTCACCCCAAACACGAATGCGTGTGTTATAGGTCATTTGAACACGACGCACCAACGGTAAGATCAGATTACGCGATGTGCTGACAATGATGAGTTCGTTGACTGGCTCATGATTGGCATCGTAATCGAAATAGTTTTCAAGAAGCTCATCAGCAACCCGTCCCCGTTCAGGAACGTTAAACACTTCATAGCCAGCAGTACGGAAGACGTGCTGAGGCTCCAGCATGCCACCGATTAGCTCGCGCGTTTGAACTTGCCAATTTGCCACTGCTATCGCACGCAACTTTTCAGCACTGACCAACCCTGCGGCTAAAGCCGCGCCACCGCGCAAGCCCACCGCCAGTTCTTGTAAGTCAATCATGATGCCACGTTGGCGAAAATGCTCTAACAGATCATCAACATCTACAATTAAGAAAGCCGCCATCAGTATCCTAAAGTCGTGAATAAAACAAAAACACCTGCATCACGCTATGCAACTCTCTATCTCTTAAAGTAGGGTGACACTACACTTGCTATATTGTAGTACCCTAACAGACCCCTTATTTGAAAATTGGTTGTGACAAATCTCACACCCATAGCATATTGTATCAGAATGAATGAACCCCCTCAATAGCAATGATGAATCTGGTCATTTAGATAGTTTGCACAAAATATTAGGTAAACTGCAATTAAATGTGCTATTTTCTAAGGTTTTTCTAGGCTAACTTGATTTAATCTTCATCATGCTGGGTGCCCTCAACCTATCCCCCGCTCACTCAGGTGAGGTCGTCATCCCATGTACGCTTGGCATTGATGGCAAGTTTTTCTTCCACAGCTTGCCCTAAATCAATCCCTGTGATGCTGGCAAGTTGCAATAAGTATAACATCACATCTGCTAGTTCGCTTGCCAGTTCTTGGGAATTGTATGCTTCTTCTCCCCATTGGAACAATTCTAAAACCTCTGCTGCTTCAATAGATAGGGAGATGGCTAAGTTACGGGGAGACTGAACACGTTTAGAGGTGGGGTCATACCACCCTTTATCTCGTACAAATTCGTGCATGGCGTGGGTTAAGGCATGTAAGTCTTGATTATTTTCAATAGGCATTTTTTGAATTCCGTTGGAAAGACATCCAAATTGTCCGAGTAAGAATTTTAATATCCAGCCAGATTGACCAGTTTTCCACATACCACAAGTCTAAGGCGGTGCGCTCTGCAATAGACGTATCCCCGCGCAAGCCATTCACTTGTGCCCATCCCGTCATTCCCCCCTTCTCACGGTGGCGTTCCATATAGCGTGGGAAGTTCTCCCTAAACTTTTCTACATAGACGGGACGTTCTGGGCGAGGTCCAACAAGACTCATCTCTCCTAGCAAAACGTTAATCAGTTGTGGGATTTCATCCCAGTTTGAGCGACGCATGAACCGCCCAATGCGCGTTACACGAGGGTCATCTTGAACCGTCCAGCCGGGTCCGTGTGATTCTGCATCTATGCGCATGGAGCGAAACTTAATCATTTGAAACCGTTTACCATCTAAACCCATGCGCTCCTGCATATAGAAGGTGGGACCGGGTGACTCCGCCCGAATCCATAAAGCAGTTATCAGCATGAATGGGGATAAAAGCGTTAAGCCAACACTGGCGCCGATGATGTCCATCGCCCGCTTTAAGCTGAGTTTCCAACCCCGTAACGCCACATCTCGCACGGTGATGAGGGGCATTCCACCTAGATCATCCATATTCATATCGCCCGACATGTAGGCAAGAATATCGGGATAGACTTTTACACCCACGTTTCCGCGCTGACATTGGTTAATCAGATCTACTAGCTCGGTACGTTTTGAATCGGGAAGGGCGATGATAACTTGATCGACCATGTTATGATCCATCACGGATGAGACTTGATCTAAGTCACCAATCACTTTAATAGATGGAAACTCTGACCGCTCCTGTCCATCACGTGTCAGCACGCCCAACAGGTTGTAACCTAATGACGGATTTTGTGCCACCCGTAGGGCAAGATCAAATACCACTGTTCCACTACCAATGACCAATAGATTATCGGTATCCACTTTAGAATGGCGTAACACCAAGCGAATCGCGCGGAAACCCTCACGCCCCACATTGACCAGCAGACTAGCAAACAACGTGAAGTAAAACAACAAGCTACGTGGGTAGTCTATTTCTAAAATCGTTCCTCGAAAGATCACATCTTGGATGGCACTTGCCAACAATGCCGAGATTGTCACCATCCCGATGATACTACGAAAGCTATCCATACGGCTGACAGTGCGCGGTTGGTGATAAAGTTGGGTGAGATAAAACACCACCAACGTAGTTAAAATCGACAAGACCAACAAAGGAAGATAACGCTCAAGGGGAGGAACGCCGAGCGGATCAGGGCTTGGAAACAAGGGTAAAATCAAGCGTGCATGATAGGCGAAAACAAAGGCGATCCCCAACATGGTAGCATCAATTAGCACCAACAAAATAGTTAGCAACGTGTTGATTGCAGGATACCGTTTTCCTTGCGGTTGATTCATTGGGCTACCGTTGATCTTGGATGGAGTGGAATGGGGTTCAGAATATCCTTCCAAAGTGCAAACCCTCCCTTGAATAAAATACCCATAAGAATAATCAAATGAACTGGTAACGCGGTTTCTGCGCGATAATGTTTGCGATAGAAGATTAGCATGGCACGGTAAAACTCAAACTGTGCTTTCTTGCTTTGTGAGCTTGCTGCACGTTTGACGTGTTTCACTTCCACTTTGGGATAGTAAAAGACTTTCCAGCCGACTTGTTTAATGCGATATGCCCAATCTAAATCTTCACCATACATGAAGAACGTCTCATCCAATAAACCAGTTTGTTGGATGGCTTCTTTGCGAATCTGCATATATGCCCCCACCACTGAATCAACCTCAAGCACTTGGTCAGCGTCTACATGGGTCATATTGTAACGTGCAAACTGGGGATGTTTGGGGAACAAGCGCGATAAACCACTAAAGCGATAGAACGAGATCAAGGGTGTGGGGAAACTACGCCGACACGCCAGATCAAGGCTACCATCAATTAAGGTTAATTTAGGACCGGCGATGCCAATTTCAGGGTGAGCGTCCATATATTGGATCATCTCATACAATGCGGTTGGAGGCAGTTCAGTATCGGGGTTGAGTAGCAACGCATAGCGAGGTGCGTCTGGTCGGGTTGTGCCATCATCGTAAAACCCCAACAAGCGAAACCCCAAGTTGTTGCCATGTGGATAGCCACCGTTAATCTCACTACGGATGAGCGTCACTTGGGGAAACGTCTCAGCTACCATATCCGCGCTACCGTCCGTTGAAGCATTGTCCACCACCACCAATTGGTAAGTGAACGCTCCTGTGCTGGCGAGAACCGTTTCGATGGTGCGCTTGAGCAATTGCTTGGTATTCCAATTCAGGATGACAATGCCAATATCATGTTGCATAAGTTACTCCTGCATATTTGCTGATGATTTTAACATGGATTTAGCGAATCGCACGACACGCCTCTTCAGTTAGGCAATACAGTTTTAGACCGGGGTTGTGCCAATAAGTGAAGGTGTGCACAGGTTCATTCGTCCCCCAAATCGGCGGGCGTTGCACTTCTACCAACAGGGTTAAAGAATGATTCAACTCATTCAGGTAGGCTTGTGCCTGTTGACGGAAATCGCTTGAGTAGATGAACGGGGTTCGTGCGTAAAGAGTATAGATGGCATCAGAGACAATCATGTAATCTGCCTGATACGTTTCGCGTAGGGTTTCCACGCTTGGAAAGTCCGCGTCATAGGTGTGTGTCCATGTATAGTATTCCTCATCAAGCGGAACATTATATGAACCGTTGAGATGAATGTGCGACAGACGCGGAACGTGGGCATACACCCATTGTTGCATCACAGTACGGGTGTCAGGAAGGCTGAACTGACGTGTCAATTGGGTTGAAAGCGCAAGGGGTTGGGCTACCAGTATCATCAACACTCCCACGCGCAAGGCGCGGTTGGGGCGCACCAGTTGTAGCCAAGTGGCATATCCCAATG
>JBMOEO010000130.1:0-8404 GCA_049318945.1 Phototrophicaceae bacterium
CATTAACCGCGCTGGGCAAGGGGACGAAGGGCAAATCAGCGTTTCTGACTTTGAGCGTAAAGTTATTAAAGGGATAAAAGATGCTCGTACTCCGCTTGGATACCTAACAGCAGAATATGGCTACGGTAAAACGAGTACAGCATTGTATCTGTGGAAGCGTGCTGAAGAAAATAATGTTTTGGCTGTCCCTCCCTTTCAATTGTTACATCTACCCAATTTAATTGAGGCAACACATGGCTGGGTGCACTACCAATTCTCACTAAAACGCCCCGATCTTCTTGAACGCTTGGAAGAGCTTTATACGGGGGTAACGAACCGTAGCTTGGAACAGCTGTCGCGTCAACGACAAATATCTGTTGCCACGCTAACCGACATGAAGAAGCAAGGGCTGTTGAACCTTGAGGTACAGCCAACAGAATACGTTCAATATTTTGAGGAGGTGACACGCTTAGTTCTTGAGGCAGGCTTTGATGGATTGCTCATTCTCCCTGATGAAATCCAACAATACATTGAACCGCGTCAACGTACTTCTGACACACCCCTACAACCTCTTTTCAATTTGATTCAAGGGATTGCTACCCGTGAGGGGCGGTTGAACTTTGGCATCATCTTCGTTATCGGCTTGAAAGAAGTAGGTTACATTCGGGATGTACGCAACGATCTACTGCACCGTCTAAAAACATATCATATTGACCTGACGAATGTTTTTGATATTGAGTTTTCTTCTCGGCTGTGGAAACAACTAGCACGCGAATTTCAGTTCAAAGAAATTGTTGATGAGATTGTTGATCCTTCTGCGTTGGTTTCGCTTGGGGAGATCGCCTCTAGGACAGATCTGTCCGACGGACCCCGTACCGTTATCAACACATTCAAGCGGATGGTGCAACGCTTCCAAGCCTATCCAGATATACCGTATTCACCAATTGATTTAATCGACGATTTTATCAGTGGGGCATTGCAATTTTCTGGCAATGAGCAGATCACACGTATAACCCGTAGCGTGCTTCAAAGTGGTGTGGTTCAAAATAACCCTGAAGTTTATGAACGCGCAGTCAAGTTAGCTGCTGCATTTCCTGTCAACGGTGCTTCATATAAGATTCAACAACAGTATGGGGTTGAAGAAGCACTAGGACATTTAATGCAGGTTGGGATTGGTGATTTAGTGATAGCGGTTGGCGCACCTGAGAACGGTGGTATGACTCTTTTAGGGCTTCATTCCGGTGTACAACAAACAGACTGGATTACCCAGACCATTCGACAATTTAGACGGAACTATGGGGAAGTTCAAATAGAAAGTGTTCGTCGCGCTAGAGTGTTCTTTGAAGAGGTTCTCAAGGAAATATTCAAAGGGTGGAAGCTCATCGATGAATATGAAGACAATATGGTGCGCAATCGCTCGTTAATCTTTGAGGGACACTTCACACCTTTAACAAACCGTTTCCCTAATCGTAAAGTTCAAGTGCGTATCCTTTGGGAAGATGAAGAAGTTAAAGATGCCACTACGTATGGAGATGTTGTTTTAGACTTTTATCTAAGTAGATATGCAAGCCACGCCTCAGAAGAAAGAAATAGTGCACATGACCCCATTAAGATTATTGCCACACCTAATCAATACTTGGCGCAGATTCCTCTAAATTTGATGTATTTTTCAATTGATGCGTTGAATCCACAAATCAGCCAATGGCTCAAAGATGTATGGTCTCCTTATGATCTTTCCCCCTATGTATTGATGAACATCATGCAGATGCTTATGGAGCAAGATGCTATTACGGAGAAAGATAAAACAGCCATTACCCGACTGTTTCTTCCAGAGGTGCGGCGGGATGTGGTTCGCTTCCTCTTCAACGAGGTATTGGGTGCTTCAATCAATGGCGGTAAACAAGAACGCATCATCGAACACCTTGTGGAGAGACTTTTAGTAGCGCGGTATCCAGAATATAAAACTTTAATGGGAGTCAATCAGTGGCAGAAAAACCTTCAGCGATATATGAATGCTCTGCAATTGATTGATAACCCCTACCAACGGCAAGGGGAGATTGAAGTTGATGGCACCAAAGAAGAATTAGCCACAAAGTTCACCTTGAAAAGTACAACCTTTGATAACTTCATAGACAACTATCCTGATTTAATCAAAGTAGAACAGAAGTGGACAAAAGATAGTAACGGTACAGTAAGGTTTATACTCCATGACCTAGAAAGAAAGATCAGGATTTGGCTACGTAATTCTAAGGAAATTACTCCTTCTAGTGTTGCTCAATCACAGGTTATCCATGAGATTGACCAAGGTGAAGTATACCGTATGGCAAGGGAGTTGGGCTATCAGGATGATGAGATTGAACAAATCATCTCATTGATGAAAATACGTGGATTGGTTGAGACCTACAAAAACATCAAAATTCGTGAAGTCCCAACCACAACAGCAGACCTAGACAGCTTTGCATCTCGGTTATTTGAGTTTGAACGTGCCATTTTAGAGTTAACCCATGAAATGATGAATAACCAACAACTGAAAGGATTTCAAGAAGAGTTAGAGAAGTTAAAAAAACATCTTGAACTGGAGCGTCAAAAGCGCACCTCCGATCCACAACAAGTACACAAGTTAACACGACATCTAACCAATCAAGTGGAACGCCTAGACACGTTCTTCTCAGACCAAAGAAGTCAATTACTCAAGGATATTGATCGTGTGAAGAGATCGAGAGTCGCTATGAGAGATCAAGATTTGCGTCTATTGGAACAGGATATCCAAGGAACGGTTAACTATACAGCACAAGTTAATTTCTTGCGTAACGCGCTTTTCAATGATGCAAACAAGATGAAGTCCGAAGCGAATTCGATTAGCCAAACCATTGATGACCTTAGCATACAATCTACTGAGGGGAGCTTAACCTACCAAACATTTGTGAAACTACAACAACAATTAAACAAGGTAGAGCAAGAGCAATCAATCATCATAGGGAAGGTAAATCAATTTAAGGAGCGACTAGAGCATTTTAAGGGTTGGAAGAATCTTGTCGATCGCGGTTCAGAAATCTTGCGTGAGATTCAGATGATGGGGGAGATGGCATTAGAACAAAGTTATCAGTTTGAGGCATTATCTTCTGACATACGAAGCGAGATTAGCAGTAAGGGTCATCAAGATCGTCTAACAGCTTTACCCAATCATGTAATCTACTCAGGACAAATGAGTGACATCCGAAGTGTTGTCGATAAAATGCGTGATGTTGCTACAGATGAATTTGCCCAACTGCAAAAAAGATACTTTGCACTTTTAATGCAGGGTGCTCTATTCAAACGTGAACAGGTAGGAACACCAATTAGTTTTAATATCTCTGATCCGGCCGATTCAAAAAGATTACTATGGGATCGTGTGCATACTTTGGTCATTGAGCTTCATCAAAAATTGCAAAGTATATATTCCAAAGAGCTAGAAAATGCGGAAGCCATTTTACAGAAGCCGGCACTGTACCAAGATATAGATGTTGGACAAGAGGAGATTCGGTCTGCTGGGAGTGAGATCATTAAACTGGTGCAAGAACAACTAGGGCTACTTGCTAGGCTTGCAGAACATGTCAAAGATCGAAAGACCATAGAGGACATTAGTCTAAAAGATGATTCTGGGCAGTTTAACCAACTCATTACGTACTTAAGCGAAACTAGATCCGTATACAATGAAGTACGCAAACGAAACGACCAACTCACTCAAGACTTACAAAGCATCCAATTAAGTGAAGAAGAAGAAAAGATACTGGGTTATTTGTCAACAGACGAACACTCTAATCAAGAGGTTGAACTGACCAATTGGATACAAAGTTCTAAGATTTCACAAGAACAATCAGAACAGTTTTGGAACATTATAAGAGGGTTATACGACAAGCATCGTATACGGATTACAGTGAGTCGTGTGAGGAAATAAATGTGGCTACAACAACTGGAAAGAACCCTGAGATATTGGGAGGGGTACTTCAGCGTAGCCCTGCTATTGTGAAAGCGCATCCACTTTTTCCGTTAGCATTGCCGAAAGATGTTAAAATTGTCACCGATGGTTTGGATATACTAGAAAAGATTGATAATCGGGAACATCTCGTCAATCACCAGACGGTCATATTAGACCAACACCCATTGTTAGTAGATAGATTCCCTACCCTAGAATTTCCCACACATCCATCGATTGATGCGATTAACGCCAATATGCGTTACCATTTACCTTATATGCGCGAACATCTGCTCACCAATCATAAAGTTGCAGACTACATTCAAGAAGATGTTTCCCGTAATGGCTATGATGTTGTCGTATTATTATTGATTGATGGACTGAGCTATGGAGATGTATACACGCTTTGGGGTGAGTTGGTACAACCGTGTTTTATTGATGGGGTGTCTGTGACCTATCAACATAGGGATGATAAACTTCTCAGCAGTGTGGGGTTTGCATCCATTATCAATAGTCCCTCCATTCAAAGGCGGTTGTATCATCTCAACTATCGTAACCATCTTGGATTTACCTATTGGAAATCGTCAAACAATGTAGTCTCTCGATTTTTGTTCGACGGAATATCTAACATTACCGTTGAAAGTTTCAAGGCTATTGTTCATCATCTTAAATCCACCACATTACTTCCATCCACTTACATACAGATTATGCGGGAGGGATTAGATGGTTTGGCACACGGTAAACGTGAGTTACATCCCATAGAAATAGAATCCGCTACTCATGCAATCAACGATGATGTGAAGACACTATTAAATATCTTGGAGGAGTCAGGTTGTCATTCAGTTTTATACGTTGTTGCAGATCATGGCATCTTATGGAAAACTGAGCATGACTTGCGCTACTTACCTAGTACAATAAATAGCCATAGTCGTTATACAAATAACCTTCCACAAGACGACACCCTAGAACACACAGAGCATTTTAAGCATGATACTCTATCCTATTACCTTTATGTTTATCCCTATATCGATGCTGTAATCCCCAAAAACCATCATGGTGTCCACGGTGGGTTATCTTATCAAGAATCGCTTGTACCCTTTGCTAAATTTGAGGTGACATCCAAATGGAGTTGATGATCGGAAGAGATTTACAAAGTGCTAATTCTGTTTACATGGATGCCAAAGGGTCTCACGCGGTATTGGTGTGTGGGAAACGTGGAAGTGGTAAATCTTACACATTAGGTGTCATCATTGAGGAACTCATTGCAATGGGTGGAAGTGAGATTATTCCAATCATTGTTGATCCTATGGGTATCTATCATACTATGGTGATGCGAAATGATCGTCAGAGTTCGGAGTTGTATCAGTGGGGGTTAACCCCCCAATCATTCCGTGTAAGATTGCTGGTTCCAGGTATACCCAATGAACTATATGATCCAGAAATTATCAGGGCATTGGAACGGCGTGGGGTAGAAGTTGTACAATTGAAACTTAATGCCTCTGATTTAACACCTGATGGATGGTGTGATTTATTCAATGTGAACATTAACCAACCACTTGGTATCGCTTTGTTTCGTGCGGTTCAAAACTTAGGTGAATCAAAACATCCCTTTAATGTTAGGGAAATTCTAAAGTATGTTGAAAAAGATAAAAAGGCAAATGAGATTTCACAAGCCGCGCTTCACAATCGCCTTGAAGCTGCTGATCGCTGGGGTTTATTTAGCCAAGAAGACTATATTCCTATGGATAAAATATTCGTTCCGGGTGTTGTGAACATCATTGATCTTAGTCGTTTAGAAGGTGGGGCTTTTGGTCGAAGAAACCTAATTGTGTCTATCGTCGCTAGAAACCTCTTTCGCACACGTTCTGATGCACGTTTTCGGGAAGAGTTCGGGTTAGGTGGATTGCTTCCTAAAGTATGGATGGCACTTGATGAGGCACATCAATTTATTCCCGATGGAAAGAATTCTTTAGCAAAGCCTCAACTTATTCGTTGGGCAAAAGAGGGTCGCCAACCCGGTTTGTCTATGATTGTAGCAACACAACAACCATCTGCCATTGATTCAGAAGTATTGTCTCAATGTGATATTATCCTAAGCCATAAACTCACTTCCCGCGATGATATACAAGCACTCAATAGTTTAAGTCAAGATTATATGGGAAGCGAACTCCGTAATCTAATTGTTGAATTGCAAAGAACAGGACAAGCCATTCTAGTAGATGACGAACGTGAATCAGTGAATCTTTTACAAATTCGTCCTCGTCAAAGCCAACATGGTGGCGGGGTTTCAGCAGCAAAGGATGATAACACTTATGATATTTGGAAGTGATGACTTTGTTCTTCGTAAAGCATCTGAAATAGACTTAACCAGTATCAAGGAGATAGCAGATGAAAATAAGAAAGAATTAGGTTTTATCAACCGTGGTACGATAATTGAATCAATTAAGCGTTATGAAGTTGCGATAGTGGAGTCAGATGGTTATGGGATTGTGGGCTTCATACATTATCGTCATCGACTTGATAGCCAGACGACTCTCTATAATCTTGCCGTCAAGCACCCCTTCCGTAACTGTGGAATGGGTAGAAGACTTATAGAGTTCTTAAAACAAGATGCGCTTGCATCACAGAAGTTGACTATCCGCTTAAAATGTCCTGAAGAACTAGCTTCTAATCAATTCTATGAGCGATATGGTTTTAAGCTCATGTCAGTAGAGAATGGCAAACATAGACGGCTAAACATTTGGGTATTAAATCTATAATCCCTACACCTCACCTAGCTTAGGAGATATGTTTCCGAAACAACAACCTTCCCAGCATATCGCTTCTGCTTGTTGAGTGAATCAATTCTCCGTCCCCCTGTACCCAGATACCTGTTATCCACTTATCTGCTATACTACTCCCACCGACCCGACTGGTTTTCACGGAGTATTGGCACATGGGACATCCAATCTTTCTATCCTACGGACGCAAGGACGTTTACCCCAAAGGGACATCCAACAACGCCGTCGAGCAAGCCCAACATTTCACCATCGTGCAGAAGGTCTATCACCACCTGCAACAAGCCCAGCATCAACCCTGGCTGGACAAATACGACCTCACCAGCGACCGCCCCTTTGCCGATGGGCTACAGCTGGCGGTGGAAAAAAGCACCTTCGTTCTGCTGTTCATCGGGGCGCACGCCATGCAATCCGAGTGGTGTCAGCGCGAATGGCAACACGCGCTGGCGCGGTGCGTCACCATCATCCCCATCCTGTTGGAAGGGACGTGGGAAGACGAAGCGGTCAAGCAGGCATATCCTGCTCGCATCTTGAGCGCGAACGGAATCGCGCCGTTGGACAAGGAGGGCAATCTGAACGAAGCGTATCTGTTGCGCGAGATCGACACGCGCATTGCCAAAGCCCCATCTCCGTTGGCAATCCCCTACAACGCCAAAAGCGTCCCAGATAGCTACGTTGACCGCCCCGTCTACCTGAACGCGCTCAAGGACAAACTCGCGGTGACGGATCACACCTATCGCGCGGAGCGCGTGGTGGGCATCACCAGCCAGCAAGAAGTCACCGCCATGCAGGGACTGGGGGGCATCGGCAAGACCACCCTCGCCCGCGCCTTCTGCACGGATTGTCAGGTGCGTCGCGCTTTCGACGAAATCTTCTGGGTGGATGTTGGACCCGAGAATGGGGAGGCATCCGTTCCGCAATTGATGGCAAGCATCGGGGCGCGGTTCAATGATGACCTGCAGCACTATAAACAGTTGAGCATGGCACGCACCAGCCTACACAAGCACCTGAGTGGCAAGCGCACCTTGATTGTCTTGGATGATGTGTGGCATGAAAACGTGGTGGAACACTTTGAATGGGCAGGCGTGGATTGCCGTCTCTTGATTACCACGCGCAACAAGGCATTGGTGGAGGATACCCAAGCCGTGAACAAAATGACCCCTGACGAAGGGCGCACGCTGTTAGCAAACCTGCTCAATCAACCCGACCTGCCCCCAGCGTATGACGAGCTGGTGACGCGCTTGGACGGCTACACACTTGCCCTTGAGATTGCAGGGAAGTGGCTCAAGAAGTACCGTCAACCGTTAGCAACCTACCTCCAGAACCTCGACAAGGACGAGGCGAAGCTGTTCGATCAGTTGCAAATGAGCAAGACCGACAAGAACGCTAATCTTGCCCATTCGCTTGCCCTGACCTACAACAGACTTGACCCCGATGAGCAAACGCGCTTCCGTCGCTTGGGGGCAATTGCCCCTGCCAGCACCTTCGATGAGGGGTTATTAAGTGCGCTGTGGGAACTTCAAGCGGAAGAGGTCATGCTGCCTCTTCACACCCTGTTGGATGTCGGCATGCTCGATGAAGCCCCACGCACCAACGGCGACGAGACCCCACGCTACGCCCAGCACGCGCTCCTCCGCGCGTATGCCCGCGCGTTGCTGGAGCAACACGGCGAAACCGCCACTACATTCAACCG
>JBMOEO010000131.1:0-8364 GCA_049318945.1 Phototrophicaceae bacterium
CCGCAACGACTTGTACGGTGCGGGCAACCGAAACATCCACCACGCCTTCCACCTCGCGCACTTGCTGGACGATTTCATCAGCGAACCCGATGCTGGCTTGCGTGGCAGTTAGTTGAGGGGCAGAAATATAAATGTCTGCACTCAAAGTTGCCGTGAGCCAATCCGCCACAGAAGAACGGAAACTGCTAATCATCACGCTCACCCCCACGATCACACTCACCGCGATGGTGAGCGCGGCAACCGCAATCGAGGTACGGCTCAGTGAACGCTCCACCGCACGCGGTGCCATGCGCCCCAACAAGCCGAAGGTTCGGCTCATGATGGGGGTGAGGGCACGCATGACCGCCACCAACAAGATGGGGGTGAACAGTGCGCCCCCCAGCACAATCGCAAACAACGCCGTAAAACTGACGACAATGCTATTGGTGGGTATGAACAACAACGCCAACCCGACCAAGTTGAGGCACAACGCCAGCGCGGTGATGTAGGGGAGCAACTGGCGCGTTTGATCCTCTAAGGCAGAGCGACGCATCACGCCGATGGGCGCGGTGCGCGTGGCATCCCACGAGGGAATCACCGCAGCAACGGTACTGATGGCAAGCCCAATCAGGCTACCCTTGAGCAACGTGAAGGGTGTCACCACTACGCTTTGAATGTTGACGGTATAGTACAGGTTGCTGATGGATTGCGAGACGATACTCACCGCCCCACGCCCCAAGATTGCCCCCAGTCCAATACCTACCACCGTTCCAATCAGCCCCAGCAACAAAGCCTCACTCAAGATTAGGGTGAAGATGGTGCGTTGGGTTGCCCCCAAACTCCGTAATGTGCCAATCATTGGGCGACGTTGTACCACATTGAACATCACTGTGTTGTAAATGAGGAATGCCCCCACCACCAAAGCCAACAGGCTCAATGCTTGTAGATTGATCTCGAAGGCACGGGTCATTTGTGAAAGGGTGGTCTCGTTCCCACGCAGGCTAACCAAGCGTGCGCCACTGGGCAAGCGGTCGATGATCTGTTGCAGGGGGGCATCGGTGGGCAGGATCAAATCAATGCGGGTGATCTTTCCGTTCATATCAAATAGTGCTTGTGCGGTGGCAATATCCACCAACACCAAATCATCTACTGCCTGCGCACTGGTGCTGTCCCCCGTCAACAGCAACCCGACAATCTTGAGGGTGACGGTGGTTGTGCTAGGTTGAATGGTGAAGCTCTCTCCCACCTCTAGCCCATAGCGCGTTGCCAACGTCTGGCTAATCAAGACTGCGTTAGGCTCGGTGAGAAAAGCATTGAGCGCGTCAAAGGTGCTTTCCTTGCCACTTTGTATCTCTATCTCGTTCAGAAAATCACGGAAGGGGACTTCAGCGAAGTTATCCACCCCTAAGATTCGCACCGGCTGACGGAGGTCTGCCGAGCGAACATATTGCTCAATGATGGGTGCGCTCTCACGGATGCCTAGTTCAACGCGCACCTGCTGGTAAAAGTCGCTGGGTAGACCGGATGGGCTTCCCTCAATTTGATGGGTTGCTTTGCCGGCTATGCTCTGGGTACTCAACTCAAATGCTCGCTGGGCTGAACCATTCGCAAGGTCAATCGCTATGACCACCGCTACCCCTAACGCCACCCCCAACACGAACAAAACACTCTGCAACAAACGCCGACGAATGTAGCGTGCGGCAAGCCTTAAAATCGGCAATAGCTTCAATCTATCCTCCTAAGAACGCAGATGAACCTTCTTCATCCCCTAAGCATAGCAGTTGAAGATGGGTCGTGTGTAAATGTGGGGTCAACAGGCACTAAATATTGCATGGAGATTTCCTAGTAACTTGCCTATTTCTTCTTTATAATCCATCACTAATGCGCTTTAGTATGGTCAGCGTACCCATATATAATCAAAAGGAACTCATAAAAATAATGGCACAGGCACAAACGGAAACTCGTTCTACATCAGGAATTATTGGGCAGGCGATGGGCATTGCTTTAACAGTGGTGATCGCTTATCTGGGAATTTGGTCGAGTGAATGGCTTGGCTCGGCAGTTCTCGGTTTTAAGAAGTCACCCATTTCTGGAATCATGATGGCTATCCTCATTGGGCTGGTCATTGGTAACAGCGTACCTTTTTCCCCTGCCATAAAACGCGGGATCACCTTTAGCGTCAAGATCATCTTGCGCTTAGGAATTATTCTGCTGGGTATTCGTTTGGGCTTGGCGGATGTTTTCCGCTTGGGGTTGCTGGGTGTGCCTTTGATCGTGTTATGCGTGGGGGGGGCATTGCTATTTAGTGGGTGGTTAGGGGGCTGGCTCAAGCTCCCCCCGCGGATGAGTGCGCTCATTGCTGTGGGAACAAGCATCTGTGGGGCAACGGCAATTGTTGCCATTGGACCCGCCATTGATGCCAAAGAAGAAGAGATCATGTATGCGGTTGCCAACATCACCATCTTTGGCATGCTGGCGATGTTCTTGTATCCCTATCTGGCACACGCGCTATTTGCCCATGCTCCCACCAGCGCAGGCTTGTTCTTGGGTACATCCATCCACGAGACCGCCCAAGTGGCAGGGAGCGGACTCATCTATGACCAACTCTATAATGCTCCTGAAGCATTAGAAGCCGCAACCATCACCAAATTGGTGCGCAATATTTTCATGATCCTAGTGATTCCCTTCATGGCGTATCGCTATCGTGTGGAGTCAGCAGATTCAAACAAGGAAGCCATCAACCTAGCGTCTATCTTCCCTGTGTTCATTTTGGGCTTTGTGGTGATGGCACTCATCCGCACGGTGGGAGATGTGACTTTGGCAAACGGCATGGCGTATGGTGTCTTGAGTGCTGACCAATGGGGTACGCTCACCCACACCATTCAAGAGATCGCTAACTTCTTGTTGGCAGTGGCGATGGCGGCGGTGGGCTTGGGCACACGCCTTGCCCAGTTGCGTGGGCTGGGGTTAAAGCCGTTCTATGTGGGCTTTGGGGCGGCGGTGATCGTGGGTAGCTTGAGCCTGACGGGAATTATGTTATTGCAATGGCTCGGCTTAACCTTGGCTTAGGACGTGGTACAATCCAAGCCTTGAACTGCTTGAGATACACTTAGACGATATAACCCAATGATAACCATTACAGCCATATCTGCTTCACAAACGCGCCCCCTACGTCAACAATTGTTACGGCAAGGGGTGCCGTTAGATCAACTGGTTTATGACGGGGACGATGACGCAGACGCGCTACATTTGGGTGCAATGGACGGGGAGGCTTTGGTGGGCATTGCCAGCGTGGTGCGCCAATCCCCCGCTGTGAGCAACGGAACGCCAGCCCATCATCCCAACCCCCACAGCCCCCATGCTTGGCGCATTCGTGGGATGGCGGTCATGCCTGATTACCGAGCGCATGGGGTGGGTAAGTTACTCCTGTTGCGCTGTATCGAATATGCTTTTGAGATGCAAGGCAATTTCATTTGGTGTGATGCGCGGATTCACGCTAAGGGATTCTATGAGAAATACGGCTTACGGGTGATGGGCGAGGTCTATGATGTCCCCAGCGTGGGGCAACATTACTACATGCAACGTGACCTCGCCCGTGTTTGTGAATGACTTCAATTGGTGATGTCCCACGCTGCCAAGTCTGCCATGAAGCGGTGGGATGTGAAATCGAGCGAGAGGGGCGTTAAGCTGGCGTATCCTTGATGCACCGCCCACAAGTCCGTACCTTCTTCGTCTAATATCCCTGTAGGGGCGACACCGGCGATTTTAACCAGATTGCCGTTGCGTTCGAGTTGGTCGCGGTAAATGCGGATGCCTTGTCGCGTCAGTCGAATCCCCTTGACATCCACCCCATAAGGCACGTTGAGGTTCAGGACGGTAAATTCTGGGATGGAGCGTTGGATGGCACGTGATACCACCCGCGCCGCCAAGCGTGCCGCTACTTCGTAATGCTCAACTTTATCGGCGTGGTGATAATCCAACGAGACCGCTAACGAGGGTACACCTTGAATGATCGCCTCTGCCGCGGCGGCAACCGTCCCGCTATATAACACATCCTGCGCCATGTTTGCCCCACGGTTGATGCCAGACACCACAAAGCGCGGGGGCCAATCCACCACGCCCAACGCCGCCAATACCACACAATCCGCCGGCGATCCGCCCACGCCAATAGCAGGGGTGCCATCGGGCAGTTGCGTTTCTACGATGGGCAAGTCTTGATGCAGGGTGATCTTGTGTCCCACCATGCTCTGGTTTTCGATAGGGGCTATAATGCCTACCTTATCCGCCAAACCCTGCATTGCCATTGCCAGCGCGTATAAACCCGGCGCATGAACACCATCGTCATTGGTCAATAAAATGTACGTCATGCCAAATCACCGTTCCCATCTTGTTGGTGTGCCAACATTAAAAATCCATAAAACCTCATGCGATGGTCGAATTTCATTCCTACTTCGCTTATAATGTACAATCGTACAGGAAAAAAATTATCCAATATAGTCGTTGTTTTCCATCTCAAGTTTGTTAGCCTAATAGTATTGTGTGGTAATGTATTGCCAAACAATCAAAGTAGCCACTAGGAGGGTTATGTCAGAGGACAACAACTTCAAGGCTAACGTGGTGGAAGGCATCAATAAGTTTCAGGGTGCGCGTATGCAAGCATTCTGGACAGAAATGCTCTCCCACTTACGCGGTAAACCAGCAGAATTATTGAGCTTTGATGAGATTCGTCAAAAGTTACGGCTCAACAATGAAAGTTATCGCGGTTTACATAACATCGAACTCAGAAAAATCGTCGGGAGTGTAGGGCGATACAAAGAATTTACACGCTCGTTCTTGCCCAAAAATCCACAAATGCAAGAACGCTGGAGCCGTGTCTATGCCAAAATCCACAGCATGGAAGGCGTACCCCCCATTGAAGTGTATAAAGTTGGG
Organism: Phototrophicaceae bacterium; assembly: GCA_049318945.1. GTDB lineage: Bacteria > Chloroflexota > Anaerolineae > Aggregatilineales > Phototrophicaceae > CAIRDJ01. The sequence continues at coordinate 4,912 of JBMOEO010000131.1, forward strand.
GAGGTTTACTTTGTTCGTGATGGCAACCATCGCGTATCCGTTGCTGTGCAGATGGGCTTTGATACCATTGAGGCGCATGTCACCGAGTTGCTTTCTCCCATTGCATTCCGTGCGGACATGACGCTAGAGCAGTTGGATCATGCCGAAGCGTATACTGAGTTCATCAAACTGACTGACTTAGCAATTATTCGCCCCCATCATCAGTCCTTACAGTTGAGCAAGCCCACGCGCTATAACGACTTAATTGGGCACATTGAGCTACATAAAGCGGTCATAGAACATACTCACCCTACCTTGCCCGTCAGCTTTAGAGAAGCCGCCGCCCATTGGTATGATACGGTGTATCGCCCCGCGTTAACCTTGATCCGCAAGCACGATATTCTCTCATTGGTGGGACGTGGGGAGCAAGATATGCCCCACACCGAAGCCGATATGTACCTGTGGATGGTTGACCATCTCAGCGAGATTCAGGCGCACATGGAGGATCATGACACGATGGAGTATACCTTTAGTGATAGCTTGGTAGATTTTCTAACCGAGCAAAAGCTCCCCGTTCCCAAATCACTCCTGATTGAGGAAGATGAACCCATCATCGTTACGGAGCAACAACTAGAGCAAGTCATGAGGGTGGAGGAACATAAATCCCCCCCAGCATTTAGCGGGTATAACGTCTACCTTATACCCGCGTAACTGCTCCCTGCCCGTCTGATGCTATGGCTCAGATGGGCATCTTTGTGATAATCTATCTCCCCATCATAACAACCGACTAAAAGGAAAAAAGATGCCCCCTCAACCGATGACCATTTACCCTGTGCAGGCACCTGTTCAAGTTGCCTCATTTGATTTAGTCCAAACGATTATGGACGCACTCATCCAAGCGGAACTCACATTAGAAGATGGGGATGTCTTGGCAATCTCCAGTAAGTATATGGCAATCAGCGAAGGGCGTATTGTTCAACTGGAGACAGTAGAAGTTTCCACAGAGGCAAGCGAATTGGCGCAACGCTATGGAATGGTGCCGGCGATGGCGCAACTGGTTTTGAATGAGGCGGACTTCGTATTCGGCGGTATACCGTTCGGCTTCGTCCTGACGGCTAATCATGGGATCATCTCTGCCAATGCCGGCATGGATCGCTCCAATATCCCTAGCGGAAACGTGGTGCTATTCAGTGCAGACCCGTTCGCCTCTACATACGCCCTATGGGAAAAACTCACCCTTCAATATGGTGGGATTCGTTTGGGGATCATCCTCACCGATAGTTGGTTGATGCCCGGTCGCTTGGGGACAACGGGCTTGGCGTTGGCGGCGGCGGGCTTTCATCCGTTAGAAGACGAACGGGGTAAGCTGGATTTATTCGGCAATCCCATGATGGTGACGGTGCGAGCAGTGGCTGATACCCTCGCTGTTGCCGCTCAAACCGTGATGGGGGAGCGCGACGAAGCCACCCCCTTGGTGGTCATTCGTGGGGCAAGGGTGCGCTTTTCCAGCGAGCCACTATCAGAAGCCGATGTTGCCATTGATTGGCGACAATGCCTCTACATCGAATCCTTGACCACCGGCATTCGCAGTGATGAAGTGATTCGCGTGATTGCCTCAGCACCCCCGTTCGGTACTCCTTCTAAACCATAACACCTTGCTATTCAGGCTAGGGAATGGGAATGATTGCCCAATCCCTAGCGTGTCCTCTGTCTACTTTGGCTATAGGTTAAATGTTGCATTATTGTCTAATTTACGTTAGATTCTAAGCTACTCCCATTACTAGGGATTATTTAACAGAAAATTTTTAGGAGACAGTTTGATGAGCAAAGCACGCTTCTTTCTTGTATGTTTGTCTTTGTTGTTGGTAGCAGGGTTAGCTTTGCCTGCTTTCGCACAGGAAAACGTGGCAATCACTTCTACCTTTGGTGGCGGTCCTGACACCTTCAGCCAAATCTACTGCACCGGCACCGACTGTACGGATATGGTGAGCTATATGTACATGGGTTTGTTGGGTGTAGATGTTGAAACCGCCACCATTCAACCCAACCAATTGGGAGCATTGGCGGAGTCTTGGACGGTCAGTGATGATAACCTCGTCTATGACATTAAACTGCGTGAAGGGTTCACATGGTCAGATGGTACACCCATCACCTCTGCTGATGTTGCCTATCACTGGGAAATCTTGAACAACCCAGAAGCAGCACATCCTCAAGCATGGCTCTTGGACACCCTCAGCAGTTTAGAAGTCGTTGACGACTACAACATCCGTGTAACCGTTAGCAGCCCAGCTTGTTCTGCTTTGAACTACATCGGTGGTGTTTCTCCTGTTCCTTCTCACATCCTCAGCCAATCTGCACCCGCTGAACTTGCTACGTTGGAATTCAACTTGGCACCTGATGTCACCTCTGGTTACTTCACCTTTGGGCAACACCGCCCCGCAGAAATCACCACCTTGTTGGCAAACAAAGAACATCCTGACGCAGGTGAGTTCAACCTTGATGGGGTGATCCAAGTGGTATCTACCGATCAAGCTGTTCAAATCGAACAATTCTTAGAAGGCGAAAGCAACTTCTTGGAATCCTTGCCCCCAGATCGTAAACAAGAATTCCGCGACAACGCTGATCTACAAGTGTATGAGTACCCCGGCAACGCATGGGACTACATGGGCTTTAACACTGCTGATCCCACCAACCCACAACCTGCGTTGGCTGAAGACGGCACACGCATCGAACAAGGGCTACACCCCATCTTCGGTGACAAGCGCGTTCGTCAAGCATTGTCACACGCAGTTGATGTGGATGCCATTATCGCTGGGGCAGTGTTTGGCGAAGCTGACCGCATGCCTGCACACATCGTACCCGCAAGCTGGGCGTTCAACTCTGATTTAGCACCCCGTGCCTTCGATACCGAATTGGCATTGAGCATGTTGGCAGAAGCCGGCTGGGTACAAAATGACGAAGGCAAATTGGTTTGCCAAGGCTGTTTGTATGCCACCGAAGTTGACCCCGCTTTTGAAGGGTCTGCTATGGAATTTGAATTGCTCACCAACGCGGGCAATACCCGTCGTGAAGCAATCGGCGCGATCATCCAAGATCAACTCGGACAACTTGGTGCAACCGTAGACTTCCAAGCGATTGAGTTCAACACCTTGCTAGAAGTCATGGACAGCCAAGAATTTGATGCCTTCATTTTGGGTTGGCGTGCTGGCTATCCTGATGATCCCAACACCCTCCAATTGTTCGGCGCAGGTGCAGACATCCCCGGCAGTGGCTTTAACTTCACCTCCTTCTACAACGATGAATACTTTGAGTTAGAAGCACAAGCCAACGAAATTCAAGGCTGTGATCCTGCTGACCGCGCCCCCATCTACCATCGCATGCAAGAAATCATGCAAGATGAAATGCCCTACTTGTGGCTCTATGCTCAAAACGGCATGTATGTTGCACAAGGTAACGTCGCTGGGTTTGATCCTC
>JBMOEO010000132.1:0-8183 GCA_049318945.1 Phototrophicaceae bacterium
ATGTTCTCTGAAAACGCACTGGACTTTTTAATCGTGGATAAGAAATCATGACCGTCTTTTAAGAATGTGTGCGCCGGGCTATCCACCTCGATCATCCGTTCAAGACCCAAAGCAACCGCTTGATGACCAATGGCTTGCCACTGTGCCACCCGTTGCTCCATAGAGGCAATCGGTACTGGAATCACCTTATCCAAGTGTGCTTTCACTTGCTCACGGATTTTATCCGCTTGATACTCACTGAACAGTTGGCTTAAGGGTCGAAGAGCAGGATCATCCATCAAACGCGCTTGCACCTGCTCAAAGGCTTGGGCAAACAAGATGCCAGCTTCAACTTCATCCAACACACCAAAGCTAGGATCGACACCAAGATAGGAGGCATTCGCTCGCAATAGCTCCACGCATAAGCTGTGAATGGTGCTGATACGGGCGTTGTCCATACTGGTTAAATGATTTGCCCAACGTGTTTGTGCTTCGCTGTCCCCTGTGGCAATCGCTTCCTCAAGTTCTGCCTGCAAATTCCCTCGCACACGGTCGCGCATTTCTTGCGCCGCCTTAGTGGTGAAGGTGATGGCAACGATGGCACTTAATGACCAGTCATGGTGAACGCGCAACAAGTTTAAGAAACGCGCCACCAGCACGAAGGTTTTACCAGAACCTGCCCCGGCGTTGACTATCAAATTCTTATCTAGTGTTTCGATCGCTTGTTGCTGTGCGTGAGTATAGGACATAGTTAGGTTATCTTTGCTGGCTTAAACGGCACAAATGGTTGAACTGACAGTGGGCAATACACTTACCCTCTGAAGGTTTAGAAGGCTCGATCGAGAATATACCGTCACGCGCCGTTAGCACATTTTGCTTGAGCGCGTGTTTGGCACGCTCAAGATTTTGTTCATATTCTTCATCTGTAACCAACAACTTACCACTGATCTCCTGTGAGCGGATATGCAGGAATGCCCCCCCATACACTTGTTGAGGGGAGGGTGAGGGCGTGCCATGCAATAAGGTTTGGGTGGCATACAGGTATAACATCATCTGAAAGTTGCGTCCCTCCACCATATCATCTAGGGTTATTTTGGTACCCCCCGTCTTGTAATCCAGCACAGCCGCTGAATTCCCCACCTGATCCACCCGATCCACAACGCCCCGAATGACGATTGGCTCTAAATCAGGAGCGATCTGTAGGATTAATCCCTTCTGCCCCAAACCGAAAGACTTCTCCTGCCACATCGGATAGCGTTCATCATCTGTGCCTATGCCAAGTCTTTTGTTCAAGTCGGTGAAATCATATTCCACCAATTTACGCAAGTGTTGCAGAATATAGTGTTGCTCTTCCTCCCAGTAAGCCGTAGGGGAAAAGCCCAAGCGATTTGGCGCGTGGCGAAACGTCTCCAGTGCCAATTGATCCAACAACGCAAGGGCATGTGCAAGGTTAGGCTGATAGATGCGAACCTGTTGGTCAGCAAGGGTATGGTAGAGTTGTTCAAGGATGCTATGATTGAGCGTGCCTAACTGGGCTGCGTTCAAGCCTAATGTAGGCTCTTCATACGCCACAAGGTTGAGTACACGCCCGGCAAAAAAACGAAACCCACACACGCCCAACTCATTTAGCTGGCTTGCGCTCCATGTATGCCGAGCAGAGTAACGTTGCATAAGAGCATCTTTAAGCGCAGGATCGGTGATATGCCCACGATATTTCAATGCTCCCGTGCGCGTAATGCGTCCCTTTTCAATCTCGATGAGATCTAAAATCGTGCGCCACTTATCAGGTGACTGGGCAAATGCTTGGTTGGCATAAGCGCGTTGGGTAGCGGTGAGTGGCTCATCGCTGTTCAATGCAACCGACACACCCAAGAACCATTCTGCATCACTTGCTACTTGTTCCAACTGAGGCAACCGCGCCACCCCAAGCGTGCCCTGCTCAATCAAGTGAGGGGCATCATCAAACACCCGCTCCACCCCACGCCATAAGTGACTTGGCATCCACGGATTGCCCTTCTGGGTAGTGGGACGTGACAAGGTAAGCGTGTGTTGGGCTTGGCTTATCAACTCATAGAATAGCCCATCATCCGCGCTACGCTCACTTGCTGTTTCCAGTTGAAGCCCCAAACCACGCAAACACAAGCGTTCATCATCCAGCAAAAATCGATCAGAGCGAGTGGCTTGTGGGAAAATCCCTTCCGATAAACCCATGATGAAAACGTGTTGATGGGGCAACCCACGCGCATTCACGGCGGTTGTCACCAATACTTTTCCGCCACGCTCAATGCTAGGTTGCAAGGTTGCCCCCCCTAGCGCGTTCTGTAAATCAATGAAGAATTCTGCCCAAGTCAATACAGAGGATTGCCCTTCCACCTGTGAAACAAAGAGCGCATCTGCCAACAGTCCTCGCAAAACGGACTTGAACTGTACCAACGCGCTTAGCTCACGCGAGGAATGCTCATCTTCGGTAAAGGTACGAATCTGCTGCACCAGTTCTAAACTATGGCTATGGCTTGTCAGCGTAGCGGATTCTTGAGAGGGTTCTTCATCCCACTGCTCTAAGCGGTCTTGCCCAATTAACTGATCCAACCACAGCACATACTCGGCAGAAGTCGCTTGTTGTGGTGGGGTGACAGCACGGAAGAACATCTCTAAGCGTTGTTGCAATTCATGGGCAAGCGTTGGCTCAATCGTCAAAGGCGTGGAAGATTCTTGCTCATCATCTGTTACAAAGACAGATTGAGTGTTTTGTGAAATATAGGTTTGCCAGTTCTCCACCCCACCACGGAAGATAGCTTGACGGCAAATTTGTTCAAGCCCGCGCAATTGCATTTCATTTAAGATGCTTAAATACGGAGAGTGCAAACTATCCAAAACATCTTGAGGAGGAAAGGCAGGTTGAAGCGGGGTCTCCACATGCAATTGCAACAGGCTCAAGATGAGATGGACGATGGGCACATCCACTAACGGTTGAGCAAGGTGCATCGCCAGAGGAATCCCGTATTCTTTGGCGACTCGTTCTAAATGGGGGAAGTAACGGGCATAATCTCGCAAGATGATAATGATATCATCAGGCGTGGTGGCAACGGTAGGAGAATGAAGCAAGAGGTCTTTCACCCGACGAAGCACTTGGCGCGTCTCCATCTGTTCATTTTCCCCAGCTAAAAAGAATATCCCGCCATTAGACGGAATAGAGGGCACCCCAAAACGGAAGATACTCTGTGTGAGGTATTGCAGATCGCTAGGATTAGGGGTGAACGGAGAGGATAGCGATTCAGTTTGCATCACCAGCGCATTGTGTTCACAAGCCACCCGTAGGGTATGTTGTGCCTGCTCAAAACGCTTGCCGATGGTATCTGTACGATGGGGAACAGTCGTCAGTGTCACCAGTGTATGGGTGCTGTGCTGTGACAATCGCGCAATGATTTGCGCTTGAAGAGGGGTGAATTGGTCGTATCCATCCACAGCAAGCAAATCAATGGATAAAGATGGCTGATCGAGCATGCTGTCTAACGCCAACCACCCCATTCCCTCACGATCCACCAAGTGATGATACTGGAGATACTCTTGGTATAGACGATAAATAGTGGATAGGTCTGCCAATTTACTTTTGAGTTCGCCCATTGGCAAAAGATCATGTACGTGGCTTAAATCACGCGGAGAGATCAACGTTTGTTTTTGCTCATTGATGAAATCCGCCACCATCTGAACAAACCCTGTGAATCCCACGACACGATCAAACACTTGCAACGCGCTCTCTTGGTTGGATTGGCGCATGATTTGTCGCAAAAGTTGTAAGCGCGACGGTTCAGAAAGTTGACGTGTTGGAATGTTCAATGTATCCAACACACGCCCATAGAGCTGATAAACCGTGAAAAGTTCCACATGAAAGAGATAGTCGTAATCACCCAGATGCGCCACAAGGCGATCACGAAAGGCGTTAATCTGGCGTTCCGTTGCCAATAAGACCCACACCCGCGCCAGTGGATGAACACGCTTTAAGGAAATGATGCGTTGAATCACCGCTTCGGTTTTGCCTGTGCCCACTTCCGCAGTTTGAACGATAAACGCCATCAGTTATTCACCCAGCAGGAGTGAGGAAATGTGCGTTGTATCTTTGGGATGCAATCGTTCTTTCGCTAGGTAGTTTGTTCTCAGCGAGTCCACCAACGTGGTTAAATGCGCCACAGGTACAACAGGTTGACGCTTATCCACTTTGGAAACCTCTGGAGAGGTAGTGAACAAAACTACAGCATACACATCAACACTTAACCCATACCCCTCTTGCAGAAAAGTACGGACGGATTCCACATCTTTGATTGCCTCTTTGGTTGGGCTAACGCGCCATAATACCGACTGTCCTTGCGCGTTGCGCTTGACCCACCCCGCGCCCTCATTCAAAAACTCGCCGGGGGTATTGACAATACGAAACACCAACACACCCGGCGGACCCACCAAGACGGCATCAATGTAACCCAACTTGGGGCGGTTGATGTTGCGAATGAAGGTGTAGCGTTCATCAAAAACGTCTAATAAGAACTTGCCAGTTTTATACGCCAGATCATTATCGGTACGGCGAGTGAGGGCACGCAGGGCAAAGCCCAACCCACCCACTGCAACCCCCGCCCCCAAGATCAAACTGAGGGTAGCGATGGCGCGTTGTACACCATAGCCATTCGTGTTGGGCGCACTAAAAGGAATGAGCAACAACAACACACCCACAGTGCCAATGAAAATACCGATTGAAACCAGCACAAAAGCCACCAACAATAATTGGCGAGCAATTCGCGTCAAGGATCGGGTTGGGGCAACATTCTGCATCATCTGGATTTCCCTCTTATTGATTATGGATTTATCTTTTTACGGCGTTGTGCGATCACATCTTCTAAAATAACTTGTAGCTCATTGAAGCGCGGTAACGGTTTATACAACAGTTTATCGGCTCCTGTCCTTTCGATGACGCTTGCTTCTTGATCGGTGGGCAGGTGATAGGCGGTAGAAAGCACCACTGCCATCTCTTAGAGGATAGGGCTTTTACGCAACCGTTCCCCAATCTCAATCCCAGAAACGGAGCCAGGCAAACGGATGTCTAACATGGCAAGCTCTGGCAATTCCCCTTGATAGCGTCCACAGTCAACATCTTCAATCCATTCAATTGCTTCTTCACCATCTACAAAAGCAACCCCGTCAATCCCCCACATTCCAAACATTGCCAACAACACTTCGTAAATATCAGGCTCATCTTCTACAACCATCCAAGTAGACATCAATAACCTTCCCTTTCTTGAGGCTTACTCAAACCAAACCCAAACAGTATGATAATCCTTTTATGATACAAAAACAGCAAATAATCCACTTTTCAGTTATAATTGAGTCTTGATTTGAGATTTACATGAAACTTACGTGGAGTTTACTTTGAACTGGATGATTGCAGAAGATGAAACAGATATTCGCAATCTAGTCGCTATCATGGCAGAACACTGGGGGCATGTTCCCTTGACGTTCAAGGATGGAACGGAAGCGTGGAAATTTCTGGACAAGCTCGAACGAGGAGAAATACGCGACAACATCCCCGATTTTGCCTTGATGGACATTCGCATGCCCGGCTATCGTGGTGATGAGATTGCCCATCGGATGCGCACGATTGCTATTTTACAAAACATTCCGATCGTCTTGATGACTGCTTACAGTCTTTCGGATGGGGAGCGGGCGGCAATGTTAACCAACGGTGCTGATCTCATCATTGATAAACCGTTGCCGGATTTCGCAAAATTAGAGAGCGATCTCAACAACGTCATTCGCAACAAAAACCGTTAAACAGTTAGGTGACATTCCATGTCCGATTTAGCAACACCAACTAGCAATAACCCTTCCGATGTTTCTGGATATGTTAAGCGCATCAATGGTTTGGGTGCTGTCGTAGATGAGTTCTTCAGCCGTGTTTATATCGCGCTCAATAAACGGGCAAGGCTTCGACATGAACAACGCGCTCGCCTTGAGTTGTATCGCCAAAATCAAGCGATCCTACAACAACTTACGCAGCGCGAAAAAGAGCTAGAACGGTTACATGGAATTGTCGCTTCTATAAAAGATGGCATCATCATGCTTGATCTTGATGGCAATATCAAAGACATCAATCAAGCCGCACGCCATATCTTAGGGGAACAGTTAGAATATTCCACTAAAGAGCTATCCGCGTTGATTGGACAATATCAAGGGGAGCGTCTCTTCTCATCAGAGCTAACCCCCCTCCACGAACCCAAACGGCTACAAATCCAAGATCACGCGGTTGGTTGCCAATTAGCCGCAGTTTCTGATTCAAACGGGAATCGAATTGGAACGCTGGTTGTCTTGCGTGATGTCACTGATGAAACGCTTGGGGACAAACTCAAAGACCAATTCGTCACGGCTATCTCACATGAGTTGCGCACCCCGATGAACGTCATCAAGATGTCGAGTGAGGTCTTGCTGGGTACGGAAGAGGGCAAAGCCCCCAACCGTCGCATGCTGGAACTCATCGAGCGGAACGTGCATGTGTTGGATCGAATGATTGTGGAGTTGTTGGATATTTCGGAAATGTCTGCTGGTGGATTCCACATCCGCCAAACCCCCATCCATGTTGAACAAGTCTTGATGTCCGTTATCAACGGATTAATGACAGACATCAAACGCGCTCAGTTGGATGTTTCTTTCATGGTACGTGATAGTGAATCGCTCTACATCAAGGGAGATGAGTCTCGCTTGCGGTGGGCATTGGGGCACTTGATCCAAAATAGCATCAACTACACCGAACCGCATGGGCACATCATTGTCATGGTGAATTGTACCCATCATGAGCATGTCACCATTCAAATCGTTGATACAGGCGTGGGCATACTTGGCAAAGATATTCCCTTCATCTTCGACCGCTTTTATCGGGGAGAAGCGCGTAACGCTAAAGGAAAGTTGATTGACCCACGCGGATTAGGTCAGGGGTTGTATATCGCTAAAACGGTTGCTGAAGCACATAACGGGCAGCTCAAAGTACAAAGCACCCCTGCCGAAGGTAGCATCTTCACCATGATTTTACCGCTGGCGAGTTAGCCAACAGCCTGCTATCAGATGGGGATTCTTTTTGCATTATTGGGCTAGGACAGGTTACAATGAAAGCAGATGATTGAGTCAATGATTTAGGTATAGGGATTGTGTATAAGATCGGTGCTTTCACTTTTGTTCTTCATTCGCACATGCCCTATGTGCGCCTTTCCGAGAAGTGGCCCCATGGTGAGGAATGGATTCATGAAGCTATCACAGAAACCTACATTCCCTTACTCGGTGCTTTGAACCAACTCCGCAAGGAAAATATTCCCTTTCAACTCACGCTAGGGATTACGCCTGTTTTGGCGGAACAGTTGGCGGATGAATTAATCTTAACAAATTTTGTTTCCTACTTACAAAACAAGATTGACGCTTCTCAACAAGATCACGAACGTTTCCATAAAGAAAACAAACCAGAATTAGCCCATCTAGCAAGCTGGTATCATACACGCTTTAAGCATGTTCTCCATTTATTTGAGCATGATTTACAACGTGACTTGATCGGTGGCTTTCGTAGCCTAGAGCAAAGTGGTCATCTCGAAATCATCACCTCCGCTGCCACGCACGCTTATCTTCCTCTATTGAGTTCACCCGCCAGCATTCATGCCCAGCTTCAAACAGGCATCCAAACCCACCGACGCTTATTTCACACCTCCCCGAAAACCATTTGGCTTCCTGAATGCGGTTATCGTCCAGGGCTAGAAACCTATCTACACCAGTATGGATTAAAACTATTCTTCAGCGAAACCCATGCTATCACAGGGGGAGAACCGTTGGGCATTGCCGCAGGGGATAACTTCATCACGCCGTATAACATCATCAATGAAAAATTCAACGTCCCTAAGCATGACTCGCCAGTCCGTCCCATGACCACCTATCTTCCCTATCAGGTGGGAACGTCACCTATAGCGGTGATTGGTCGCAATCATCAAACGGGGTATCAGGTGTGGAGCAATACATGGGGCTATCCGGGTGATTATGACTACCGCGAGTTCCATAAGCGTGATGGCGCGTCCGGCAAATCCGCTCTTGTTGAAGGGACGAGCGGGGATGCCTGTGGGGACGGGTGTGAGACCTCGCGGGATGTCAAAGGTTGCGTTGGCGATGACAGAGAGCGATGCCAGGCA
>JBMOEO010000133.1:0-7787 GCA_049318945.1 Phototrophicaceae bacterium
ATCAGTTCCTGCTTATGGATAATAAAGCCAGCGCGTTTTTAGAAAATATCCAAACACACGTTCACACCCTTGAAGAGAGCCTGTCACATGCCGAACGCGGAGAACTAAACCACGCGATAGAGGCATTCACTCGATTCTCCAACCTAAATAAACCGCGACAACCTGCTAAACAAAACCGTGAACTTGGTGAGCAACTCAAACAACATCTCAATCAAGCAAAGGCTTATGTTGAAACGATGCTCACCCAACATGCCCCCCTTAGCCCAGCCGATGAACAAGAAGCGAAATGGTTAGTTTTATGGGAAGCGTTGATTGCTGAAGTGCAACAGGTCTATCGGGCGGTCAAGCAAAGTCGCAATGTTTTAGACTTCAACGACCTTGAACACCTAACCGATCAACTCTTACAGAATCATCCTCAAGTTTGTGCGCGTTATGTAGGCAGAGAGTTCAAGCAGTTTTTGGTGGATGAGTTTCAGGATACTAACTATTTGCAATGGCGCATCATCGAAAAGCTCACGCATCAAGCACAGGGTGATCTGCCTAGCCTGTTCATTGTGGGCGATCCTAAACAAAGTATCTACGGCTTTCGTGGGGGAGATTTGCAGGTTTTCCAACAGGTTCGCACGCAAATCAAAGCGTCATCATACGGCGCGGAAATCGACCTACAGGATACCTTCCGCCTCAATGCTCCTTTAGCAAATACCCTGAATCACCTGTTCCCCCCCATCTTTGATACGGTTTCTCCTTTTGGGGTGGCTTATGATGCGTTGCGCTCCAGCCGACCGTTGCCCTCAACGCGCTTACCCTTGCGCTTGATGCTCATAGCCATAACTGACCCCACCGATCCTGAACGCAAACTGAAGTCCGAAGATGCACGTATTGCCGAAGGACACGCCATCGCCCAGCAGATTCACCAAAGCGTACACGAGGGCATCCCCATTCATGATAAGTCACAAGGGGGGTATCGCCCCATCGGCTACGGCGACATCGCCTTGTTATTTCAAGCCACCAAATCCATCACCCTATATGAGCAGGCACTGCGCGATTGGGGGTTGCCTTATATGACTATCGCCGGGCGCGGTTATTATGACCGTCAAGAAGTTTGGGATTTGTCGGCACTGTTGCAGGCACTTTATCACTATCCTGCCGATGACCTTGCTTTGGCGGAAGTATTGCGCTCTCCTCTGTTTGGGCTGAGTGATAACGCATTATTCGCCTTGCGGATGATGCAAGATGCTGACCAACGCACGGTATCCTTATGGCATGCTTTAGCAAATGCGCAGGATTTGGCAACGTTGCCCACCGAAGACCTCCCAACTGTTGAACGCGCCCATGATATTCTCAACCGCTTACGACAGGTGGTGGGGCGGTTGACCGTCACCGAACTCTTAGATCGTGCCATTGATGAGACTGGCTACCTCATGGTTTTGAGCGGGCTACCGAATGGGGACTTGCGACGCGCCAACGTCCAGAAGTTATTACAGAAAGCGTATGAAACCAATAAGGTGACGTATGGCGCATTCACACGTTACTTGATGGACATGAAGACGCAAGAAGTGCGCGAGGGGAACGCCTTCACAGAAGCGCAACACTCAATTGTGTTGATGTCTATCCATGCCAGCAAGGGCTTAGAGTTTCCGATGGTCTACTTGGCGGATGCCTCCCGTAAGCCTCATCAAACCTACCCCATCTTGATTCATGATCGGCAAGACGGTTTCGCCTGTAAGGGGGTAGATGAACAATCGTGGCACTATCAGCGTGTGAATACACGCATGAAAGAGCGCGAACATGAGGAGCGCAAACGCTTGTTGTACGTCGCCATGACTCGTGCCCGTGATTATCTGGTAGTGAGTGGGCAGGCAACATGGAAAGACAAACATCAAGCGTGGTCAAGTGAGGGTTGGTTAGACACCATCTTAACCACAACGAAATTGGATCAGGTTGAAACCAGCCAAGTTGTGCCGTTAGTGGGTGATATTGCGGTTGATATGGTGTGCGTTCTTCCCAGCCAAATCCTCACCACACCGACTACCACCTCATCTGTGCCAAGCGTCTTACCAGCGCAGATGACGGAATCGTTTGCTACGCCCCCCTTATGCGTCCCATTGCCTCCACCAACCGTTAGCCTCTCCCGTCATCTCACTGCCACCGAGATTGCTATGATCGGCTCGGCTAGTCATGATGAGCGCGACTACCGCTACTTTCGCCAGAATGTACTCTATGCTATGCCCAGTCGCATTGAGCAGGTTGCCTATGGAAAACTACCCCAGAACGGGCAACAAGTCCCACGCCGTATCTTGGGGGAGATTGTTCATCGCGCGTTGCGTTGGTGGCGGTTTCCAACGCGCAAGAACCCCATGCAAGAGGAATTGACCAGTTATGCTTGGGAACTCGGCTTGACCACCCCTGAAGATATTCAATCGGCGGTAGATACAGCACGGGGCTGGCTTCGTGATTTTGCGCTTTCGCCCCTGTATAAATCCGTTGAACAAGCCACAACGGTTTACCGAGAGTTGCCCTTCATCTATCGCACGGAGAAGCGCGTCATTCATGGGGTGATTGATCTGTTATACCAAACGCCTAACGGGGAATGGGTCATCGTGGATTACAAATCTGCCACCGTTCAAGGCTACCGAAATAGCATAAACGATGCGATAGATCAGGACAATCAACGCCTGATTGATGCACACGCGAAACGCTACGCCTTACAGGTGGGGGTTTATGCTGCCACTGTGGAGCAATACTTGAGGGCGCAGGGCAAATCAACACCCGCTCCGTTAGTGGTGTATATTTACTACTTACGCTACAGCAACATCACACGCATTGAGCATCATGAATGGGCAACCGCGCTCGGTGATCTTGAGGGGCAGATTGGGCAATTGTTACAGGATGACCGCCTATGACCGAAAGACCCACCACACCGCCAACCCACGCAGAGGGAATGCTCAAGGTAATTTTGCGCCCCCTACAGCAAACTCAACCCATGCGCCAAGTCGTGCGAGTGATCTTATGGGTGGTGTTGCTTTCGGTGGCGATGATCGCCCATTATCTGGACATCACCAACTTCATGGCGTTTCCACTTGGGGATACTCCCTCTGCACGCTTTGCGCGGTTGATGCAACAACCTCTACAGTGGTTACAATGGTATGGGGCGGTGGCGGTTTGGGTGGGGGCAATGGGCGCGTTCACGACGGATCGACTTGGGCATCAATGGGATATTCTGCGGACAACACCCTACGGCATGAACCATCTCATCCGTTCGCGTTGGGTGGCAACCCTATTCGCTGTGCGAGGGATCATCAGCGCGATCTTGCTCATCCGACTGGCAATGGTGGGGTTATATCTCTACGATGTAGCGGGTTTCTCCGGTGACTATTTGCGCTGGCAATTCAGTAACGCCATCCCCCCGTTGCCATATTCTACCGCGTTTGGGCAAGCGCGATTTCTCACCCTAGAAGTGTGGGCATGGTTTCTATCCAGTCTCACCTTGTTGGGGGCATTCTTGATGCCATTGGGCGTGATGGGGTGGGTTGCTTCGGTGGGGCTGATGTTGGGCGTGGTCATCCGCCGTCGGTTGTATCGCCTGTTGGTGATGATCTTCGGCGGGTTAGCTTATCTTGCCCTCGCGCTGATTTTAGAATACATCGTCGCCACCAAGCTGGTCTATGCCACCTACTTCCTGAACAATTGGCTAGGCTGGCTACAGGTAGCCTCTCTCGCCTTGTTCGGGGATTGGGGCACACGCTTTTTGTGGTTGGGGTTTAATGGCGATTTGTGGGCACAAGTCCCTTACAGCGTCTATCTTCCCCCCTTGTTGGGGGGTGTTTCTATGCTATTGCTGGCTTTGACGGAGCCTATTTTGAAATTGGCAACTTGGATGGCGAATCGTTGGGATTAACCGCGCAATGATTTGTTGGAGATGATGAACGCTGCTGTGGCGGTATTGGTGGCTAGGGCGACGTTATGCACGTTGCAAATGCGCAACAGGCTTTGAATGTCCGGGTCATGTGGATGCTTGCCTAGCGGATCAACGAAGAAGAACACCGCTTCCACCTTGCCTTCTGCCACTTGGGCGGCAATCTGTGCATCTCCCCCAACCGGCCCGCTCAACAACACTTGCACCGCTAAGCCGGTTTTATCCTTGAGCAGCGTGCCGGTGGTTTTGGTGGCGATCAAATTATACCGAGCGAGGATCTCTTTGTACTCAATGGCAAACGCCAACATATCGGTTTTCTTGCCATCGTGGGCAATGAGCGCAAGCGTGGCTTTGGTTTCTGACATGGCTGGGTTATCCTTGTTGTGTGTGTAGGGTTAGCCTGAAACTATACGCGCACACATCACGCAATGCAAGGTTTGCTCAAATAGGCTAGAAGCGTTGTATGTCACGATCTACGCAAGCGATTTTCCGTATCATGGGGTTTGTCGGATTCTTGTTGATGGCAACAGGGATGGTGTGGCTGGGCACCGCTTTACTGGGTCGTGGGGCACAACGCCCTCCCAACTTGCCCATTCTCACCCTTGCCCAATCTACCCCTGCCACCCTCTGGCAGGCACCCCCCACCGCCTATGATGCCATCTTACCCGCCCCAACCAACAGCATCCTACAACCCCTGGATGCCGTCCCGTTGGCAACGTATGTCCCCCCCAATCCACAGGCTGAATTGCTACAACCCACCGCCTATCCCACCCTGTTTGTCTACCCCACCTCCCCTCCATTCGCTGGAGCGGACGAAGCGGGGTGCGCTCCCGAAGGCTTGCCTATTGATGGGCGCATGTCACAATCTTTTCACCGCCATCACTTGGGCGTGGATATTGCCGTGCCAGAAGGGCAGTTGGTTTTCACCACGCACAGCGGAACTGTCACCTATGCCGACTGGAGTACGCGCGGTTATGGCTATCTGGTGATTGTGCAAAGTGGGGCGTTCATCACCTATTATGGACACAATTCCCTATTACTGGTGGAGGTGGGGCAAGTCTTGACCAAAGGGCAATCCGTCGCCTATAGTGGCAACAGCGGTAATAGCGATGGATCGCATGTTCACTACGAGATTCGCCTCAATGATCGCAACGTCAACCCCCTCACTTTTGATGCACGTGCCTATCAGGTTTGCTAGGCAAAGGATCGCCTGATGATGCTTCCTTCTCAACAACCCAACCTACAACGCCAGCGCGTAGGTTCAACATGGTTTTTGTCGTGGCGGTGGAGGGTATCCCTTCCGCTGTTCATCGTCTTGGCACCGCTCTTGATGTGTGGCACATACGCGCTGGTGACGTTGCTCACCGCCCAAGTGGTGGCAGGGCAATCGCAACAATTCATCCGCCAAGTGGATGCCCTCAACGCGCAATTGAACGCCAGCTATGCCGAACACCTGCAAGATGTGCAACGGGTTGCCTTCACGGTGGATGTGCCCCTTGCCGTACAGATGCGCCAAACCGATTTCCTGCGTGATCTGCTTGAGCCGTTCGCGCTTGCCAGTGGCATTGATGCGCTATTCGTCACCGATGCGGACGGGGTGGAATTGCTTGGTTTGCGTTACGTGCCACAAGCGAATGACTACGCCGCCAATCAAGGCACACGCTTTGATGCGCTTGTTCCCGTACAACAGGCACTACAAAACCAATCCGCGCATACTGCCATCTTGCAAACCCCAGAAGGCGCGTTGCTCGTGATGGGTGGGGCGGTGCTGAATAACGGTAGCGTGGTGGGCACGGTCATGATTGGGCGACAGTTGAACGCCGTAGTGAACGCGCTTGAACGCACGCAAACTTTGCGCCTTGCCCTGTACAGCACAACGGGAAGCCTCATCACCGCCACCCTAGACGGCGTTCCCAACACGCTGGAGGGCACGCCTACCGCCCAAACCCAAGCGATCACGCTTAACGATCAAGCGTATTGGTCAGCGGTGTTGCCCTTCCAATACGGGAGCGACACGCTCGGATGGATGGCGGTCTACTTGCCGAACGTTGCCCAAACCACGCTAGGCGCAAGTCAACAGCTGATTAGCATAGTCGCTTCTGCAACAATGGGGATCACGCTGGTGCTGGTGTTTGTGAGTGTGTCACGCTTTAGCCAGCGTGTGGAGCGCGTTCAGCGCACCGCTGAGGCGTTGCAACACGGGCACGCCTCCGCCCGAACGCACCTGCGCCCCAGTGATGAGGCGGGCGCGGTGGGGGTTGCGCTGGATCGCTATGCTGACCAAGTGCAACATGAACAGCGTGTGTTACAACAGCTGTTGCAACAGCAACGCCAAGACCTGCTACAGATCTATGCCGTTCTCGCTTCCATCCCGGATGGGGTGCTGGTACAAAATCTACACGGGCAAATCACATTCATCAATGATCCTGCTCGCCAGCTGTTGCTGGCACACCCCCCCGAAAGCCCCACGCGCCTGTTGGCAAACGTCACCCATGCGGTGCAAGGGGATGTAGGCGTGGCGGTTGCGCACGGCATCTACACGCTGGGCAACTCCCAGCAGGTGGCATGGGGGCAACGGGTGCTGACCGTACAAGTGGCGATGCTCACCAATGAACTGGGGCAACGCATGGGCACGGTGATCCTCCTGCGCGATGCCAGCGCGGAACACCAGCAACAACGTGAGAACGACCGCCTACGTGAGGAGATCGCCCAGATGCGCGTGTCGCCCGTTCCCACTCACGACGATCTACAACCGTCTGTGCCCATCTTCACCCAAGCATTGGCAGGCAAAACCACCACGCTTCAACGCCTGATCTTGACCATGCGCCAGCTACAAGTGGACGACATCCACGAGCTTGAGCGACACTTCAAGCCGATTTTGCTGGATGCGTTCGTGTGGACGTTGGCAAATGACTGGCGACAGATTGCCCAAACCGCTCAACTTCACCTACACGTCTTGATTGCTGTGCAGGGCTTGGTGACGCTGGGGGATGAAAAACGCTTGCGTTGGGCGTTCGGCAACTTGTTGGATAATGCCATCCGCTACACGCCCCCACACGGCGCACTGACCATCGAGATCACCGATGCCGACGCTGGACAGGCAACCTTGCGCGTGCGTGATAACGGCGTGGGGATTGCCACGCATGAACTCAAACATGTGGGCGAGCAATTCTTTCGGGGGACACCCACCCGCGCGGATGGCAAACGCCTAGCGCATCACGGCATGGGGCAGGGGGTGTTCTCTGCCAAGCAGATCATCACAGCGCACGGTGGCACGCTCCAAGTGAAGAGTAAGCACGGGGTGGGCACGGCGGTTTATGTGCGCTTACCCCTCACCACGCTGGCGCACGGCACACATGACTTGCGCCGTCTGGCAATGTTTGAGGGCGAAACGCTCCCGATGGGGGCGGATGTCTTACCGAATCTGTAGGGATGCCCACACGCTGGAGCATCCCCATCAGGCAGTCTATTCGTAGGCAGGGTTGCCAATCGTCAAGACGTACCCAATCACGTTGTTGAGGTCATCTTCCGAGAGGATGTCC
This sequence comes from Phototrophicaceae bacterium, assembly GCA_049318945.1. GTDB lineage: Bacteria > Chloroflexota > Anaerolineae > Aggregatilineales > Phototrophicaceae > CAIRDJ01. Next base: position 7,459 of record JBMOEO010000133.1, read on the forward strand.
CCATAGGTTTGAATCATCACGCCCATGGGATATTCTCCCCCAGCGTCTGCCGGCACAATATACGCATTGGGGTTCAAGATCGAGTTGCGGATGTAGCTCACCGCATCCGCCTCTCCTGCGTCTACCGCATGAATGGCGGCGTGTTCATACAGCTTCCAGAAGGATGGACCCACCAAGCGGATGCCCGCCGGATCAATCGAATGGCACGCGCTACATTGTACGAAGATTTGCTTGCCTGCCTCTAAATCTGCAATGGCAACCGCCTCCGCAATGGGATCACTGGCGACTACCGCTTCAGTGGGTGTGGCGGTGGGCAATTCCGTAGGGGT
>JBMOEO010000134.1:0-7656 GCA_049318945.1 Phototrophicaceae bacterium
ACATGGTTCGCAATCTTTCGATACACGGTCAGGTTGCCAAGTTTACGATTGTCCTCACCACGCCCGCCTGCCCCCTCAAAAATGTTTTCTTGGAACGTTGCCAAGAAGCCGTAATTGGCAAGGTAGCAGGCATCAACGCTATTGATATTCAATGGGATGCGGAAGTACCAAAGGGGCGTTCCCTTCCTAACCAAACACAAAGCCCCGCCAATATCTTGATCGCTGTTGCCAGTGGAAAGGGCGGTGTTGGTAAAAGTACCGTTGCCACTAATGTAGCCGTCGCATTATCGGAAATGGGGGCTGCTGTTGGACTGATTGATGCAGACATTTTGAACCCGAACATTCAAACGATGACCGGTTTGGATACCGGTCGTCCTTTGGTTGAAGATGGCAAGATGGTTCCGCTTAAGGCGTTTGGTGTCAAATTGATGAGCACGGGCTTTTTGACCACCCCCGAAAAGCCCATGATCTTACGTGGACCCATGCTCCATAGTGCGATCCGCCAGTTCTTTGATGACGTTCACTGGGGGAAACTGGATTATATGGTGGTTGATTTGCCCCCTGGTACAGGCGATGCACCATTATCTTTGGCACAACATTTCCCGTTAACCGGTGTGGTCATTGTCACCCAACCGCAAGATGTGGCTGTTTCGGATGCGCGTCGTAGTGTGGCAATGTTCAAGCAACTCAATGTCCCCATCATCGGGATTGTAGAAAATATGGCGGGGGAATTTTTTGGTACGGGGGGCGGAGAGAATCTTGCCAAAGAATTAAGCGTGCCTTTCTTAGGACGAGTACCCCTCGCATCTTCAGTACGAGTAGGGGGAGATTATGGTCGCCCTGTCGTGCTATATGATACCGAAAGCGAATCGGCGCAAGCGTTGTTGAGCATTGCTCAAGCCATTGCGGCTCGTACAAGTTTGCTGATTATGCAAAGCCCGAATGTGATTCCGATCAACATCATCGGTTAATAAATTGAGCAGAGGGCAGTCATTGCCTTCTGCTCAATCATCTAAGCCAAGCACCTTGATGTCTTCACTACTTTTGACAGGGTTATATCGCCCAATCAAAATCCAATATAATCCGCTGATGATGCCCCCCAGTATGAAAGCCACAATGACCTCAAGGAAGCGCGTTGTGAAGACTGCGTACACACCAATGAGTGTAACCATCAATAGCCAAAAGGTACGCACACCGCCTCTTTTGGTACGGTCAGAGCGTTGCACCGCCAGTTGGAGGATGGCGAAGGTTATGGTGAATAGTAGAATAGTTTGTGTATTCATGCTGACGCACTTACATTTTTTATTGTATTTAGAGTTGAGTTTAATGATAAACTTTTGATAAAGTAAGCATAGGTCAAAATTCGTATTTTGATGAATCTTTAATCACAATGAATAGGATAAATGTGAATGCCAGAGTTTGACATTCAACCCACATCAGAGAGCACCCTTACTCTTGCAGTTACAGGGCGTATTGACAGTATGACCGTCACCATGTTTCGTGATGCTATGCAACAGGCGATCAAGCAGGCGCGTAATATCATCCTCAACTTAAGCGGTGTTGAGTATATGAGTAGCGCAGGCTTACGCGAAATCGTGAATGGTTTCAAAGCTCTTCAACAAAAGCAGGGTGAAATCTGTATTGTTCAACCTACTGAGCGCGTATTTGAGGTTATCAATATGGCAGGGCTAGATACACTCTTAAGTGTGTATGATAGCATGGAAGAAGCAACTAAAAGATTCGAGTAACTTACAAGATGGTGAAGCCTATAAAGATGCACATCGAGGATTCTTTGTCGGTTGTTGCACAAATTGAGGAAGTCCCTCGTATTTGTGAGTGGGTGACAAGCATTGCCTTGAAGGTAGGAATGCCCCTAAAGGCAGTTCATCATGTTGAGCTTTCAGTGGATGAAGTTTGTACCAATATTGTTGAGCATGGATATAGCCAGAACAGGGTGTTATTCGGGGAACAATCCAACAGGATTGAGTTACGTTGTCAATCAGATGGTGTGCGATTTCTGATTGTCATCGTAGATGATTCCCCCCCCTTCAATCCGCTGGAATTACCCGATCCTGACCCATCCAAACCCCTAGATCAGCGTCCTGAATATGGGGGAGGGTGGGGGGTTTATTTTGTGAAAAACTTGATGGATCACGTTTGGTATGATTACCGTACCCAACGGAACTATCTCTACATGGTTAAGGGTATTTAGTTTTGTTTCCACGCATCAATATCATCAAGGTTAACTTCTTCTGGGCTTGGCGGAAGGTAATTACCCTCACACTCCTGCGCCGTAAAGGGAAGGTCTGCTCGCGGTTCTGTTAGGGTTGCCTCCGCATTGAAGTAATTCCATGTCGCGCGTGAGATTCCCTCGACGAGGGGCCACAATCGCTCAAAATCCTGAAACTCAGTTTGCTCCCAAAGATAAACGGCAATGACATAATTTCTGCCATTGGGTGAATAAACAATCCCTGCGTCTCCAACGGTATCAAATATCCACCCATTCTTGTGTGAGATGCGCATCCCTTGCGGTATGCCACCCTGCAACAACCGTAGCAAGTCATTGGCACTCATCAACTCAAGCATCTGCCTGCACTCATTCTGTAAGAATCCCTCATCATCAACCAATGCCAAGCCCGATCCATATTCTGCGCAATCATAGAGCATGGTATACAGATAACCCATGTCTTCAGCACTGGTACGATTATAAGGATCTGCACCTGTGTTATGGTCAGGGTTGGGATAGGTGACAGGCGCACCAATGGAGCCTAGTTGTTGCCCTGCAATGCCCAAGTCAAAAGGGGCGGTTAGATAGGTATTCTTCGTACCAATCTCTTGTAAGGTATCGTTAATGCGACGCAATCCGGCAAAGAGATCATTATCCCCTATAATTTGTGCCAGCAGGTTGGAAGATGCGTTATTGCTACACAGTAATGAGTTTGCCATCAACCATGCTTCATCTTGAGAAGGCGCAAAATTCAACCGCCTAAAGTATTGTATGAGAATGGGAACTTTCATGGTGCTGGCGGCGGAAAAGGCGACATCTCCTAAAAGGTTAATTTCTTCTCCGGTCTGCAAATCAAGAACATAGACCGAGGCGATGGTGGTACTCCCATCATAAATAAAATCATTTTGCTCTAGGTAGTCTATAATCAAGTCTCGCAAAGTATTGATAGAAGCATCCACTGTGGCAAGCGAGGCGAGGGGTAAATCGACAACGCGATTGTCGGTGCGGTAGATGGCTTGTTCAACCAACTGTTTCGCTTGTTGAACCTCTAGCTGTAAACCATCTGCTCCCTGATAAACTTCTAAAGTATCGACATTATAGCGTGCCCCGCCCGCATCCTGATTATAACGATTGGCAATGTCTTGTAGGAAATTCACCAGTAGAGACTCTTGATAAGTGGCATTCAAGGGAATATCAACAGCCTCATTAAACTCTCTCCCGGTTAAGTGAACCAGAAATCCCTGCCAAAATCCTTGACTGTTGGCATTTGATTGCTTTGCCTGGGCGATCATGATTGCATCATTCGTCCTAAAGCCAATTTCCGCAGGGTTGAGGATAATCGGACTTTCGCCAACGAATAAAGTTACTGGCTCAGCATAAGCCAAGACCCAACGTGAAACCGCTTCTGCCTCTTCTAATCCGCTTACATCAATGCCTGCCACCCTTAAGTTAGTGGGGAGGCGTGTTTGTAAACGGCTATAGCTCACTAGCTGGATGGCGAATAAACCCAGCGATGAAAGCAACAATAAAATTGAGAGGATGGGAATGAAGGGGGGGAGTTGTTGGCGACGCTGTTTCGTGCCAAGACCTTTAACGCTTGATGTCATAAGCTACTGTTTACTCGTTTACTGTTTGAATAGCGCGGATATGGAAACTCGATAGGGGAGGTAGATCATCAAGTTTATACCACCCATAGTTCAACAACTCTGGGCTTAAGTTTCCGATGGTTTCGTTGGTTTGGCATAACATAGCTATATCAATGTGGTTATCCAGTAGGTTAGAGTGATCTATTAAAACCACCCGTTCCACCCTCACCACCACTGACAATTCTTCCCGCATTTCACGAATCAATGCCTGTTGAGGTATTTCATGGCGATCTACCCAACCGCCCGGTAATCCCCAAGGATACTTAGGGTGGAATACATGTTCAACTAACAATACTTCGTGATGTTCATTGAGAATGACCGCCACCACGCCCATTGTAAAATGTGCCTGTCTCATCTGCCATAACCGCACTCCATAAGTTGCGATCCAATGATTACGGCGCATCAGCTGTGCGATTTGTGTATTGAAGCGTAGAATATAATCCATCATGCCACCGTATTTTTTGCCAGCATACCATGAACGAGTCTAATTTGCATGGTTCATCCAAGTCAAGCCTAGCCCCATCCATCCGTCTATTCAGGATGTGATATACTCTCCCTATGTCATTCTATATCACGAAGTAGGCAAGGATTTTGCGTGTTTAACAACTTCAGTTTTTACATGGACTTGTCACCCTATCTGAGTATGTTACTCTTTCAGCTGTTGACTCTGATTAGTGCAATGATCTATCGACAACGCTATACGGAAAGTCGCACCGCGCAACGATACCTTTATGGTATCGGTTCATTGCTAGGGGTATGGGTTGCGATGGTTGCTTTCTATTTGTTAAGCATGCAATCGGATGATATGGCAATTCTGCTCCCGATGGTGGAACGGTTGGTGAACGCCACCTCGCTAGTCTTGGTGGTGTGGGTTTTCATCACTGCCGACCAACCTGAACATGATGCTGTCGCTGGGTTGATACTAGCAGGAAGTTTGGTGTTCATCATTCTCCTGTTCATATTTACAGGATTACGCTGGGCACAAATCAACTTGTTGACCAATCTCAACCAATCCATCCTATCGCTAGTGTGGATCATTTTTAATCTGGTCATCGGTTGCATCAGCTTCTCTCTGATTTACCGAGAACGCAAAATTTTAATGAGTCCCTATTGGAAGATGGGGGCAGTCGGCATCTTTACCATATTACAATTATTGCGACTGATAGAATATTTTGGCGGTTCTCCATCGGGAGGGCTAGACTTGCATGGGCGTGTTGGTCTTTGGGTGGTGATGTTTTGTATCCCCATCACTTTCTATATCAAGATTATCAATGGTTATGAGCGTGCCATCAAAGAAATACGGACACAAATGCAGGTCGTCCCACAAAATCGCTCACTCAGTATCGCCACACCCCGCTCCGTCCGCTTTGGTAATGATACCGATTCATTTGATGTTGATGCCGTTCTATCTAGTTTAGGGGAAACAGCTGAGATAAAGACGGGGGATTCGGCATCGGAGCGCGTTCTTAAAGACCCTAGTCCCGCTCAATTATTGCGAACGTTAGGTTTGATTCTTGAAGAGACGGATGTAGAAAAAGTCCCAAGCCAAATTGTCAAAGCATGTGCCGAAGTTCTCAAAGCTGATTTAGCGATTCTCTTATCCTTCACACAGGGCATCCATGCTGATGTCGTTTCGGCTTATGACGGTGCACGCAATAAACCCTTGCCCACTATGCTCTCAATCAATATCGGTGAATTACCTACGATGGAAGCCTCTATTCGCCTGTTGGAGCAACGTGTCATCCGTGTTGAAAATCAACCCAAAGAGATTGAAGAGCTTTACAGTCGTTTAGAAATCTCTGAATATGGCGTTGCTTATTTCCAACCGTTGATGCGTTCTAACCATGTAATGGGCATCATCGTCATTGCACAACCTTATTCCAAGCGCGAGCTATCCCTGATTGAACGCGAGCTATTACGCGGTATCGGCACAGTAGTGGGGCATTTACTTGGCTTGGTCAATGAGGCAAAACGCTCACGCGAGGCATTAGAGCAACGCTATGCTCACGCCTTTAGCAATAACGATGCCATCGAAATTGCAGAGTTTACAAATAGTGATGCCATGATTCAGTATGCTGAAATGCAGGGGACAATTGAAGCAGCACAGTATCAAAATAAGCAACTGCAAGGGCAACTTGCCACGCTCGCTATTCAACTGGATAAAGAGCGCAATCGTCTTTTAACCCTGATAGATGGGGAGGATGATCTATCATTAACTGAACGTGTCTCGGCAGTTTACAATGAACAAAGCCGTTTGCGTTCTGAACGGGATGAACTGGTTGAGCGTCTACAACAATTAGAAACTCGACTCCCTCAACAGAAAGACCGTACCTCACCCAAACATGAAACGGCTACTCAATCTTCAATCCTCTTAGAATTAGACCGTGAGAATCAACAACTCATCTTGCAATTGAATTCTCTACGGGAACAATTGGATGAATTACGCAGTCTTGGACAATCGGGGGATGGCTCTAGTGAATCACTGAAAGAGATGATTCAGTCCATTGCCATGGCGAACCAACAACTAGAGTCAGAAAAACATAGCCTGCAAAAACGGTTGTCTTTGATAGAGGCTCAACTGGGCAAGATTGATGAGGACGCTAATCCCGAAAGCATCATCGCCCTATTAGAAAAAACCGCCGAACAACGCTCCACTTTCCATGCCCGTACCGAAGCACTTCAACTAGAACGTGACGCGCTACTAGGGGAGCGTCGCCGCTTGGAAATGCGCATCCGCAAGGAAGAAGAGCGAGAGGCACAATTAGAATTGATGGAAGCGGAGATTCGCCATCTTGCCACTGACCGCGAGGCAATCGCCCGTCAACGCGACCAATACCGTACCGAACGAACGCAGTTAATCACCAAGGTTGACCGCATCAAAGAACAGCGAGCGCGTTTGTTGGCGGATTTATCAACGCTACAAAGTGAATTAGATGAATACAAAAACCAACTAAAAGAGGCGAACCGCTTCATCAAAACGATTTCAGATAACAACACCAGCATCACCAATGACCTAGACAAAACCCGTATCGAGCTACGCACGATCATCTTAGAACGTGATAAACTGATGGCGCAAATTGGGGGAGACCTCACCGCATTGCAACAAATTCGTGATGATGGCGTGAGTGATTTGCAATCCATGCTCACCAATTTAAGTACACAAAAGAGCAAAGTTGAGCGCGAGCTAAACGAAACGCGCGTTAAACTGGCTACTATGAACATGAACCAAGTCGCGTTAGAATCCACAACAGCGACGGGTGAAGTCGCCTATGAGTTTGTACCAGTGGGGCGTGCTACGGATAGTGCCCTCATCTACCAGATGGTACAAGAATTACGTACCCCGATGACCTCGATTGTTAACTATGTTGATCTACTGAGTCGGCAGGGAGACTTTACACTTTCACAAAATCATCGCCGTTTCATTGACCGTATCTCTGCCAATGTGGTACGCCTTGACACGATGTTGAACGACCTCACCCATCTTTCTGCCTTAGATGCTGGGCAAACTAACCTTGAATTAGATGAAGTGAATCTGGTTGAATTAGTGGAAGATTTAATCACCAAAGCCACATATCAATTCCATGAAAAAGAACTCACGTTGAACCTATCATTAGAGGACAATTTGCCTCTGGTAGAAATTGATGTCAGCGGTATTCAACAGGTCATCGGGCAGTTATTGAACAACGCCTATATTGTCTCGCCTCCACAAAGTGCGGTGTCTATCGTTGTAGAGCGGTTGCGCTTCAGTGTGAAAGATCGTCGCCAAACAGAGGCGATTTTGAT
>JBMOEO010000135.1:0-7638 GCA_049318945.1 Phototrophicaceae bacterium
AACCTATTGAACCTGCCTGCTCGTCGCTATCCTGAAACACTCTTGCTAACCCCATTAGGGGAACATGTGCTATTGGCAAAAGCGGACTTGATCGCCGTTGAACCGCAATCACGCTTCATCATTGCGGATTGGAAGAGCGGTAAACCCGTGCCAAGCCAGCAACTTGCCACCCACATTCAAACGCGCGTCTATCGCTATGTCGCTGTTTTAGCAGGGAGTGTGTATAACGATGGCGAGCCAGTTCATCCCGAACAGGTCGAGATGATCTATTGGTTTGCACAAGCCCCTGAAAAATCAGTCCGCCTCCCGTATAGCGTGCAACAATTCAATGACGATCATCAATTCTTCCTCAATCTCATCCATGACATTCAACAAGAACAAACCTTCCCAACCGTTTTGGAGGATGAGAAGGAGCGGGTGTGCCGTTTTTGTGTCTATCGGAATCGTTGCTGGCAAGAGGTTAAAGCTGGCGAACTAGCGGACGATCAAGATTTTTCGTTGGATTTAGAATTATCTTGGGGTGGTGAGGATCCAAACGCCGATGCAGGCGGATTCATCCAAGCCCTTGAGTCGGAGTTCTAACCATGTCGCCAGTGTGGCATTTGCTCCCACGCTTGGAGGACGCACCCGAACGCTTGCAAGCGTGGCATCCATTGGTGTGGCAAGCCTGCCAACGGAAGGGCTTGCCCACGCTGGACGCGCTGGAGGGCTGGCTTGACCCCGCGCATTATCAACCTGCCTCACCGCTGGAGTTGCCCGATCTTGCACGCGCAACCGAGCGGATTCAACGCGCGGTTCAACGGGGGGAATCCGTAGCTGTCTGGGGAGATTTTGATGTGGATGGACAAACGTCCACCGCTTTGTTAGTTTCCGCTTTGCGCCAGTTGGGGTTACAAGTATCTTCTTACATTCCCCACCGCATCACGGAGGGGCACGGTGTGCATGTTGATACGCTGATCCCACTCATCAAGCAGGGTATCAGTTTGCTCATTACCTGTGATACAGGGGTGGATGCGCATGAGGCGGTAGAGGTTGCCCGTCAGCACGGCGTAGAGGTCATCATCACCGATCATCATAAGTTGCCCGACACATTGCCCAATGCGTTAGCGGTGGTCAACCCACGTCGCTTGCCCCTCGACCATCCCCTGCGTGATCTGCCCGGCGTGGGAGTGGCGTATAAATTGATGGAAACCTTGCTCCCTGATCCAACGATCTATCTTGATCTGGTGGCATTGGGCATTGTTGCTGATGTTGCTTTGTTGCGTGGGGATACCCGTTATCTGTTGCAACAGGGGTTAAAGGTGTTGCATGTCACCCAACGCAAGGGATTGTTGGCGATGATGGAATACGCCAAAATCTCACAAGGGACGCTTGATGAAACCACTATCGCCTTTCAGTTAGCACCCCGCCTAAACGCGCTGGGACGTTTGGGGAATGCCAATAGCTCTACCGATATGCTCACCACCGATGATCTGGCGACCGCGCGACGGTTGGCAAATCAACTAGAGGGACTCAACCTTGAACGGCGACGCTTATCTGATGAAGTGTGGGAGAGTGTTCAAGTGTTGCTGGAGCAGAATACGGGTTGGTTGCGACATGCGGCATTGGTGTTAGCTCATCCTAAGTGGCACACAGGGGTATTGGGGATTGTGGCGAATCGTTGCGTGGAACACTACCACAAGCCAACCATTTTACTGAATAGTGGGGCGGATGGGATTGCGCGTGGTTCGGCTCGCTCGGTAGAAGGGGTGGACATCACCGACGCAATCGCCATGACCGAATCGCTTTTAGTAGGCTACGGTGGGCATACGATGGCGGCTGGGGTGTCGTTGCATGTTGAACAGCTTGATGCTTTCCGTCGTGCTTTGTCGGAACAAGTGCGCCATCAGTTAGGGACAACGCCACTCGATACCGTCTTAGAAGTGGAGGCTACCTTAGCTATACCCGAACTCACCCCCGCTTTCTTTGAACAACTCTTCTGCCTTGCTCCGTTTGGCGCAGGCAATTCCAATCCTGTCTGGATGCTCAAGGGTGTCAAGGTGGTTGCTACCCCATTTATAGATCGCAAGCATAAACATTTGCGCGTCAAGGTGGTGGATCAAACGGATGCGCCAGCGGAAGTGCTGTGGTGGAATGCACAGACTCCGCCTGATGATTGGTTTGATCTGGCTTTTCGGGTGGTACGAAGTGGGGATGGGTTTCAGTTAGAATGGGTGGATGCGCGTCCAAGCGATGAAGTCACACCGATTGCCTCCACCTCGCGCGTGGTGCAAGATGCACGCGCTGGAGGGATAAGCCACTTCATGGCACGTGATGCGCATGAGAGCGAAGCGTTCGCCTATACTGCATACGTGGCACTTGGAACGCACCCCATCGACAATAACGCCAGCGTGGTGCGTGTCCAATTCATTCCCCCCACCGCGCACGCATGGCGTGAATTGCTACAAATCCAATTCATCACCACGTTCATTCTAGTGGGGGATGAGTCCGTCACCACCCACCCCGCCACGTTGTTGAAGTCGCTCATGCAGTGGTTGACACAAGCATTACGCGATCGCGCTTCTGTGTATGTCATGGGTGAGGAAGTGGCATTATCCGTTAGGGCGGACTTGACCACCTTACAAAAGGCGTGGGAGTGTTTGAAGACCGCTGGCTTGATTGAAATCGAGTACGCCGATGAGCGCGGATGGATGATCCGTAAGGGGCAATCGGGCACAGGCAAGCCCTCCCCTCTAAGCCTACAGGCGTTAAACGCGCACCTGCAAGAAGTTCAGGCATGGTTGCACTACTGGAAGACCACCCCCATAGACGCGCTCATGCGTGTTGGGGATTAACGCACATGCTGGTTAGCGAACGCGCTAATCCCCACTCGGTTGCCTAGAACGTCACTTCTGGCAGGTTTGCCATAGCCGCATCAATTTGTTCTTGTGGATATTCATAATCGCTCAGTTCATTGGCGAAGTAAGCATTGTACGCGCTCATGTCGAAGTGCCCATGTCCACACAGGTTGAACAAGATCACGCGCTTTTCGCCAGTTTCTTTGGCGTGCAACGCTTCCCGAATGACCCCAGCGATGCCGTGTGCTGCTTCTGGCGCAGGCACAATGCCTTCTGAACGGGCAAAGGTGACAGCCGCCTCAAACGTTTCAAGTTGGGGAATTGCCTGTGCTTCAATCAACCCTTGATCGTATAGCTCGCACACGACGCTTGCCATGCCGTGATAGCGCAACCCACCTGCATGGAAAGGTGGCGGAACGAAGTCATGCCCCAACGTATACATCTTCACCATTGGGGTCATGCCGCTTGTATCGCCGAAGTCATAGGCATACCGTCCGCGTGTGAGGCTTGGGCATGCGGAAGGCTCAACAGCTAGAACGCGCGTGTGCTTACCGTTGGTGAGGTTTTGATGCACGAAGGGAAGGGCGATGCCGGCGAAGTTGCTTCCGCCACCTGTGGGGGCAACAATCACATCGGGATATTCCCCAGCCAGTTCCATCTGCTGTAAACACTCTTGACCGATAACCGTTTGGTGCATCAACACATGATTCAATACAGACCCCAGCGCGTACTTATATTTGCCTCCGCTGGTTGCTGCCACTTCTACCGCTTCACTAATGGCAATGCCTAGTGAGCCGGTGCTATTGGGGTTTTTTGCCAAGATGGCGCGTCCGGCGTGGGTGGTATCGGATGGGCTTGGGGTGACGCTTGCTCCAAACGTGCGGATCATGGCGGCACGATAGGGCTTTTGTTCATAGCTCACTTTGACCATGTAGACAACACATTCCAGCCCAAAGAAGTTACACGCTTGTGAAAGTGCTGTACCCCATTGCCCGGCTCCTGTTTCAGTGCTTAACCCTTGAACACCTTCTTTCTTGTTGTAGTAGGCTTGGGGCACTGCGGTATTGAGTTTGTGGCTACCACTGGGAGAGACACCCTCATACTTGTAATAAATGTGAGCAGGGGTATCCAGTGCTTTCTCTAAGCGACGCGCCCGCAATAACGGGGTAGGTCTCCACAGCTTGTAAATCTCGCGCACTTCTTCGGGAATCTCGATATAACGCTCTTGGCTCACTTCTTGCAAGATCAAGTCCATCGGAAACAATGGAGCAAGGTCTTGCGGTCCAATAGGTTGTTTGGTGCCGGGATGTAATACAGCAGGCAAGGGACGGGGTAGATCTGCTTGAATGTTGTACCATGCGGTGGGAATGGCACTTTGGGGCAGATCAAAACGAATGGCATCATCAGACATAATTTAATTTCCTATTCAGGCTGAAACATAATATAAAAAGAGGTAATCAGTTACCCACACACAATGATACTATTTTGATGGAGAAAATCAAAAAGGGAAAAAGGATAGGTGTGCAACTTTGTTAGCGACACACCCATCCAAATGAAGCGAGGGGTTATTCTACCGTGACACTCTTGGCAAGGTTACGGGGTTGGTCTACATCTGCACCGCGCATCACCGCGATATGATATGCCAACAACTGCAACGGAATCACGTTCACGATGGGGCTGATGAAGGAGTTCATGGCAGGGACATATAACACATGATCCGCCTTGCTTTGAATGAAGGTGTCTCCCTCAGTGGCAACCGCAATCACAATCCCATTGCGTGCCTTCGCCTGTTCAATCTGGCTAATCATCTTTTCGTAGAGATCATCTTGATTGGCAATCGCTAGGACAGGCATATCCTCATCAATCAAGGCGATGGGTCCATGCTTCATCTCCCCAGCAGGATAGCCTTCTGCGTGAATGTAGCTGATCTCCTTCAACTTGAGGGCACCCTCAAGCGCGATGGGATAATTAATGCCACGCCCCAAGAACAAGAAGTCTTTGTAATTGTGGAAGACTTTTGCCAAAGCCTTGATCTGATCTTCAAACTCCAACACCTGCCCAATCAAACGGGGCAATTGTGAAAGTTGTTGTGCAAAGAAAACGCTTTGTTCAGCAGATATAGTCCCACGTAATTGACCCAAGCGTAATGCAATCATCAGCTGATTGACTAGGCTGGTCGTGAACGCCTTCGTGCTTGCCACGCCGATTTCGGGTCCCGCATTCATCAAGACGTAGCCATCTGCCGTGCGCATTGCCGCGCTTCCGATCGCGTTGACCACGCTCCACATCATCGCCCCACGCTTACGCGCTTCTGCTACCGCGGCGAGGGTGTCGGCGGTTTCTCCGCTTTGGGTGATTGCCAAGACGATGGTGTTCTCATCCAGAATGGGGTTACGATAGCGATACTCGCTGGCATACTCTACTTCCGTGCTAACGCGAGCAAGCTGCTCAAAGAAGAATTTGCCCACTAGCCCACTAAAATAACTCGTTCCGCAGGCGGTGATGACAATCTTGCTGATTCGCTTGGCAAGGGCTTCGTCAAGGTTGAGTTCCTTGAGGGTGATGTCTCCCTTCTCAAAGTCAACCCGTCCGCCCATTGTGTCGGTGACAGCGCGAGCCTGCTCAAAGATTTCCTTCTGCATGAAGTGTTGATATTCCCCACGCGCCGCACTGACCGGATCCCATTCGATCTCGTGAATTTCACCATCCACTGGCTCCCCTTGTAGGGTTTGGATGTGATAGGAATCTGCTGTGATGACTGCCATATCCCCGTGATCCAAGAAGATCATTTTGCGAGTGTATTCCAAAATGGCAGGAATATCAGAGGCAACGAAGTTTTCGCCTTCGCCAATGCCCAACACCACCCCACCTGCATTGCCGATTCGTACCGCAATCAAGCGGTCAGGGGTTTGCTTGTTGACCACCACAATTGCTTGTGCCCCACGTAAACGCAGGACGGTTTGGCGCGTTGCTTCCACCATATCCCCTTGTGTGTGGTGTTGGGCACTGTATGCAATCAACTGCACAATGACTTCCGTATCCGTATCCGATTGAAAACTCACCCCTTCGGCGATGAGTTCGCGCTTCAGTTCAAGGTAGTTTTCAACGATGCCGTTGTGTACCACCACAAAATCACCATTCATGCTCACATGGGGATGCGAGTTGCGCTCGCTGGGTTCACCATGCGTTGCCCAACGGGTGTGACCAATCCCGATTGTCCCCTCGATGGGGCTACTCTCAACTTTGTTGCGCAGGTTGATGAGTTTCCCAACATCGCGCCGAATCTTGATTTGATCGTCGTGAATGACCGCGACCCCTGCAGAATCGTAACCACGATACTCTAAACGTTGAAGCCCGTCTAATACCAACGGAACTGCATTACGATGACCGATATAACCGACGATACCACACATTGAGTTGAATCCTTTTGTCAAATAGGTAAGCAATACAAGAGTTGGTTAGAAGTCGGTGTGGGTGGGCAGGGTATTTCACATTCGCACACGGGTTCATTGCTTGAATTGCTTCAAGATTTTCCGTTACGATTTGTTGTCAGATAGGGTGTGTGTCCACCCTGACGGCATCCGCTGATCTTTCGATTTTCCCCACGCACCGCATGGGTTATGCTTGTTATGAAACAAGCAACCGTCTCCTCGTCAACTTGCCAATGGGCAAGTCCTTGCGCTGTCTGACAGTGCCTTCACACATGTTCTAGCAACTCCCCAATTATCATAACCTTTATTCTTTTGATAGCCATCAAAAAAGGATAAAGATATATTACAAAAAGACAATCTTATCAGTTGAAGCGTGTTCAACATCAGCGTAAACCCCGCGTGCATTGGGATCATCCACCGTTTGGGAAAGCTGATACATTGCTTGTGTGGTGAAGGTTTGCAGGTCGGGTTTGATCGTGCTTCCTTCTGATTGAGCAAAGCGAAACGGTTTACCGAAGGATAGCTGGAAGCGGTGTCGTTGACCGCGCTTGAGGGACTGATCCCAGCCTTGTGCATAGGAGATGGCGGTTGGGATGATAGTCGCATTCGTTTTGCTGGCGATATAACTTAACCCGTTCTTTGCTTCCCCCAAGCCCTGCGGATTGCGAGTGCCTTCTGGTGCAATCAGCACGATATGCCCACGCTTGAGCAACTCAATCGGAATTTGTAAAGCGTTGCGATCCACCACATCGCGGTTAACGGTGAAGGTATCCCAATACATCAGGAAATATTTTAGAAGCGGGTGTTGACGGTTTTCCACTTTTGACATGGCGATCACATGACGATCCATCACGATGCCCATCACAATGATGGGGTCAATCGCCGTGATGTGATTCATCATCAGGATGGTTGCACCGCTTGGTGGGATGTTTTCCAACCCACGCACTTCAACATCCCAAAGGATGTTGAAGGCAAGGGGACGCAACAGAAGTTTCATCCAACGTCTGCGCCATGCTACGCGGTCTTGACGTTGGACATAATTTTCTACTTCTTGATTTTTGGTCATAGTTGTTCTACTGCTGGTTGTTACTTGTCATCCTCATCACGAGACTTGGGACGATCGTCTTTTCTAGGGTAGCGTGGTTTGGAATTTTCGCCTGAGTAAGGACGGGAAGGGCGGTCAGATGACGATTCACTACGGCGTTCCGAGTAGGGACGGGAAGGGCGGTCAGATGACGATTCACTACGGCGTTCCGAGTAGGGACGGGAAGGGCGGTCAGATGACGATTCCCCACGGCGTTCCGAGTCAGGACGGGATGGACGGTCAGATGACGATTCACCACGGCGTTCTGAGTAGGGACGGGATGGGC
>JBMOEO010000136.1:0-7577 GCA_049318945.1 Phototrophicaceae bacterium
TTGGTTAGAACTTCTTGGTTGGTAAAGCGGATCACACGATACCCCAAATCTTCAAGGGCTTGTTGGCGTTGTTGATCTTGAACCTGCTGCTGTAGATGAATTTCACCATCAATCTCTAAAATTAATTTTGCCTCATAGCAAAGAAAATCCACCACAAAAGCAGTGTTTGCGATAGGATGTTGGCGACGAAACTTCAAGCCCTGCAACCGTCGGTCACGGACGACTTCCCACATTACATCTTCAGCGTGTGTTTCCTGTTGACGTAAGTCACGCGCAATATCACGCATGATCTTGGTTGCCATTGCGCGATAGGCTTCGATGTCGTCATGTGATTTGCCCTCATCCCCTGCCCCTTCTCCCTCAGGGCGAAGGGGTGAAAAGATGGAGGGAGTGGAAGTCCCTCTGGTTGAAAGGTTTGAAGTCCCCATCCCTGACGTGCTTGAAGTCCCTATTCTTGACGTGTTTGAAGTCCCTCTCCCTGAGGGAGAGGGATTTAGGGTGAGGGCACTAAACACCTCTGGAAATTCCAACTCCCAATGGAAGGGGGTAAGTTTTTCTACCGCCTCCACCACTTCCCTATAGACTGGCAAGATGTCTATTCCGTCTTGTACCACCTGTAGCAGATGTTGACGCATGGCTTCTTGTTGGGCAGGCTTATAATCGTTTAGCTTGGTTGCCAGCAACAAGTTGCTTGCTATGCGCAGATCATGGCTTTTTGCCTCCGCTTCGGCAAATAAACGGGCTTTTTCTCGCTGATCTTCTACGGTGCTTACCGTGAAGGATTCCAATTGTTGGCGCAACGCCACCACTTCAGTAATCTGATTGCGGATGCGCTTGACCAATAGCGGTATCGTCTCAGCGATACTATCTAGGCTCCAACTTGAGAGTTGATTCTGGCTTACGCCGACCAACGAATCCCCTGCCTTCAGCGCGTGGTCAAGGAAGGTGAAGGCGCGTCCCTTTGCTAGCGTGGTCAACCAGAGCGAGAGTTTCGCCATTTCAACGGCGAGCGGATTCTTGTCCACGCCGTAAATGCACCGATCAGCAACCAAGCGCAGTGCCAGCGTCAGGCGTTCTTGTGGATCATCGGGAATGAGGATTTCGCTGAGTGTGTTGGCGGGGGGGGTGCCCTCAATGGTGAGACGTGGAATGACCCTCACCCCCAACCCCTCACCTCCCTGCCTGCTTTTAGCAGAGGGAGAGGGATTTAGGGTAAGGGCACTCTCCCACGCTTCCACCAAGCGCGTTCCCAAATAACGGCAGGCTTGCACCAAAAACGCACCACTGCCCATCGCCATATCACACACTTTGAGTTTCAATAATTCGGATGGGCTTCTAAGTTGCCACTTCTCACGGGCTATGCCCTCTGCCACCCCAATATAAACCAGCGGTTCTAACGTGTGCTCAACAATTGGCTCGGTCAGGCTCTTGGGGGTATAGTGTGTGCCAGAAGCGCGACGCGCTGTGCCAGAAGTTACGAAGACACTGCCCGATAAAATCACAATGGGATATTCTAGTTCATCGTCACGGAGCAAATTCAAATAGGGTTGAACACGCTTCAGAATAGCTTCCGTGCCACACACCACCGCCAACCGACGCAATCTATCGACATCGGGAGTTTCGCGCAGTTTGTTGCGAATGGTCGATTCGCTACTGCGCCCGGTGGCATCTTTCAGGAATTTCACAACATTGGCTTGGGCTTCCAATTCGCTTAGGGAGATTTCCGGCTTCTCACTACCATCGAACCCCAACATGACTTCGGTGGCACGGCGGGCTTCGTGGTCAAGTAACCCCTCATAGACATGCCCAATCTGTTCAATATCCAGCGCACGGAAGCTCAAGCGACGGGATTCCCCTTTCAGTTGCAAGATTTGGAGCGCGTCCAACAGGTGCAAAACGGTGCGGTTATTGATCGCAGGGGGCGTGCCCATATTTTTACCTTCTAGGAAAGGAAACCGATTCGGGTCAAAGAGACTTCCTCCATAAGCAGGCAGTTGTAAATCTTCATGTGCCGAACCAAAGTAAACCAAGCGGAAGGTTGCCAAGAGCCGTGACCACGCATCACTACGGCGTTCTAACACGGCTTCCCCGCTATGGTCTGCGGCTTCATGCAGTTGGGCACGTAATGTTGAGATGGCATAGTTCTGGTCATAGAGAGGGTCGCCGAGTAAGAAAAGCCCGCGCTCCTCTGCACTCAGCAAGAAAACGAGGCGCATCATCACGGTCAAACTTGCTTCATAGAGTTTGTTCTCGCTCACGTTATCTAAGAGCCGCCCCCCACTATCTTGGTCGAGTCGGTCAAAAGCACGCACCAAAATCTCAACCGCTTGGCGAACTTGGTAGCCCAGTTGGTCAGTGACTTCTTGGGCATCGTTGGCACTTTTATCCAACATGGCAGGCAAGGTGTCTTCATCGGCAACACCAAAAAAACGGGAACGATCTAACAGACTGACAAACGCGCGATAGGTTTCACGGTCTTCACCCCACAACTCGGCATACCACGAAACATAACCTGATAAGCCTGCTTTCGGCGCATTAACCAACATCCACTGTTCACCATTGGTTACAAGCCCCAAGCGCACCCCGGTGGCATGGAGCAGGCTCAACATGCGTGTAGCAGGGCTGGCAGACCATGCCTTTTTGGGCACGGCTTTCTCTAAGGATTGTTCAGGTGGATAAACCAGCACCAACGCCCGTAGCTCGGTGGGCTTTTGGCGTTCGTGCAGGATGTAGTCAGGGCGAATGGTCTCGTTGCCATGTTCAATCGCAGTATACTGTACGGGTTCAGGAATGGCTTGTCCTTCTGCCAGCACACTATTTTCCCATTGCAACACGGTTTGCAAAACATAACGCACCCATGCCCGATGAATAGCAGGGTCATGACGCTCGTCTTGCCATTCTGCATAGGCGGCTTTTAGCTCTGCAATGTGCGATGCTTCGTTGTTCGCCTTATCTAAACCATTGGGAAAAACCTGACTCAGGATATTGATACTTAAGAACGGTCCCGAAATTTCTAACAAAGAAAGCCAAGTGGCATGTTGTTTTATTGACGACATTCTCTAAAAGTCCCCTCTAACTAAAATGCGCGTTGAATATCATCACAAATCCATACTGCATCCCGCCCTGGTATCTGGATGCTCCGTAACTCCACATCAATATAATCCCCTTTAATAACATTCAATTTCTTTAGCTTGGTGTGAGCGATAAAAAAGGTGAAACTATCCTGCATATTTTGCTCAAGCCCCCCACTATACAGCGTGATCTGGGCGAATTTCCCTTTTGCTAACTCACCGAGCAATGCTAATCCCATCATTCCTGCGCTATCTACCTTTAGTTTTTTAGCAGGGTTGACTTCGGTCAGTAACTCACGCACGATTCCATCTACCTTCTCGCGCTGATTACTTTTATAAGGAGGTTGAGAAATAATCTCGTAATTGGGATTCTTCTTTGGATCAGACGAATTCAATGAAGTTGATTGAGAAATCAAGCGTGCTGTGTCGTCCGAAATTTGTGGTTTATAAGCCATCATATAGTATGCAATATCTTTGACATCCCATTCTCTGTCACGATCACCAAAATCGGATGAGTCTTGTCCACCTGCCCCGTTAAGCTGTACCAAAGAATGGTCAGGGGTGGTTGTTCTTTGTTGGAGAAAATCGCCCCACTGGGTGGTATCTTGCCTCGTGTAGGCATATCGCTCTTTCAAATACTCAACACAATTATGCTGAGGCCAAGGTGAGCCAAGTGCATCGAAAAAGATTTTTGAGCCATGTGTACAACTAAAGAAAAAGACTGATTGCCCACAATACTGGCACTTCATTGGATAAGTCTTTGTCCTACAATTTCGACCGCCGTGTGTAAAACCCATCATCTTCCTCTGGTTTAGGATTAGAATTGTGGCACTAGATAAGTAATGGCAACAGGGAATAAACGTGTTTGACAATCTGCATAACGTGCGCGAATGGATGCTTGTTCCTGCAAAATTTCGTCAGGAATACGAGCAAGACGTTGACGCAAGGCGTTGATGTCACGCTCAAATTGTTCACGCTCACTTGCCGAAAAACCGGGGAGCACCATCTGTTGGGCTTCTGGTGTATTCAATTCTTTATGAATGGAACGTGCTAATTCTTCCAAAATCGCTTCGATGTCACTGGATTCAGTTTGCATGCGTTCATCAAGGAGTTTAAGAATCGCTTGGTGACGGTCATTCTTCCGCGCTTCCAAAGCATTCCGTAAAGCGGGTGCAAAATTATCCCAATGGCGCGGTAAACTTTCCAAAGTTTTTTGTGGGGGGAGTGTATCGGTCATGGCATCCATCGCCGTTTTTAGTTCGGTAACACCCATGCGCCTAAAACTAGGACGTTCTCCATAAGTCAACCACCCCCCTGCAGTGATGAGTTCTTCATGCAAACGATAACGCCCACCGCCTATAACCACTAAACGAGCATAGGCAATGAGAGCAGGATTATTCAGGGCATGATTCGGCACGATACGGGCAGTCACGCGGTTTAGTTTGCCTTGTGGCGACCAAACCTCAGCGCGTAACAGGCGTTGTGCCAATAAAACCAGTGGATGGTTCAAGTGCGCCAAGACAACCTTTTCATCGCCATGAGGTGAATTCTCATCAAAAACAATGGGACGTTCTTCACCTGTGAAAGGATATATCAACCCTTCTTTGGCACTTGCCCATGTGCCTTTCAGAGGTGGTACGGCAAATGCACCTTCGAGATTAGCGGGTTGTAATGCCGGTTGCCCCGCTATCGACAGAGCTACCTCAACCACCTTTTGCACATGCTGAGGGGTCAAGTGCAATTCATGGCGTTGCCCATAAAAGTCCTGTATCTGTTTCTGGATTTTGGCATCCAATACCTTTTCTAGCCGTAGTAAAGCCCGTGCTGGACGTGTTTTTTCCTCGATAGTTGCTATGTCAAGATCGCGCCGAAAACCTAGCATTGCCTCTTCAACTTGTTGTGCAATGACATCGCCAACCTTACCCATCAAGTCGTGGCGCATCTGCTCTACCTTTTCGACCGCCCGCATCAAGAATTCAAGGTCGCCCTCTAAATCATTGACTGAGTGTGCTCCATGCTGGTTTTGCATCGCACTCTGGTAGCCCTGTGGTACAAAGTGAAATATTTCTGGGGCGAACTGTTGTCCCATACGGTCAATCCGTCCATTGCGCTGTTCCATCCGATTCGGGTTCCATGGGATTTCAATGTGAACCAAGCGATGGCAATATTTTTGCAAATCAATTCCTTCGGAAGCAGCATCGGTCGCTATCAAAATCCGTAAGGGATTATTAAGTCCTGGTTCTGCTTGGAAGGCATTCTTGATTCTTTCGCGCTCATCCGTATCCATGCCACCATAAATCAATGCCAAACGGTTATCGCCTGCTAGACCTGCGCCAGCCAAAATCTGTTGAAGCCATTTTTGAGTAGTGCGATACTCAGTGAATAAAATTACCCGCTCATTATTCCAAATACCATTAGGTTTGAGCGTTTGCTTGAGCCAATCCAATAGTCGTTGTGTTTTGCTATCACGACGTTCACTAGCCGTTTTTGCCCATGCGATCATTCGCTCAATGAGGCTACGTTCTTCGTGCGTCAGCGGTGAGAAAGTCTTGCTGGCGATTTCAACCGCACCTGTATTCGCACCTTCATAATCCTCATCATCTGCATAGTCTTCTTGCACTTGGGCAATTTGTCGCCGTAAAATTCCTGCTACGATTGGGGTTGCCTTTGGTGCTGCTTTTTTCTCTTTCGTCATGGTGGCTAGATGTTGTACTAGGGTGGTACGGAATGCTTCTGGAGAGGATAGCAAGCGTTTCTTCAGTAATTTCAAGACAAATTCCGAAGCGAATTTTTCTTCATAGCTACCTGCCTGCTTACGGCGTAGAGTTCCATACTCATTCAGCCATGTATGAACTTGTATTTCGTCGGCACTATATGCCACCTCAAGAGTTTGAATCGTTCGTTTGGGAAAGCGCGGATTCCCCGTTTTATCAAGCAAGTCACGCTTCAAACGCCGTACCATAACAGCCTCTAATTGACGCGGATCTGGGGGAACGCCCCGTGCGAAACGCTGATTATCTAAGAGTTCAAGCAAAGCACTAAAACTTTCAGGATAACCGTTATGGGGTGTCGCTGATAGAAAGATATGATGTTCAAAATAGGGAATAATCGTGCGAATGGCTTGGGTACGTTGGCTGTCTACGGCATAGTTGCCCGTCCCTGCTGGCGCAACATTATGGGCTTCATCCAAAATAAGAACATCAAAAGGGCGCGGATAACTCGGTTTACTTTGAATGCTCTCACGAAATAAGCGCAAAGGTCTTTCACGTTTAATGAAATCCATTGAGGTAATTAAGCGTGGAAAATGTGACCACGGATTGAGGTGAATCCCTCGTGAACGTCTTAAGTGACGCATTGATTCACTGTCAATGATGCGGAATTCCAAGCCGAATTTATCGCGCATTTGGTCACGCCAATGGAGTTGTAAACCCGATGGACAAACAATCAGCATCGTTCGTGCACGATTACGTGTCATCATCTCTTGGACAATCAAGCCTGCTTCAACTGTTTTACCCAAGCCCACATCATCTGCAATCAGCAAACTCACACGTGGCATTTGTACAGCGCGTACAAGTGGGTTGAGTTGGTAATCTTCAAGACGAATCCCACTACGAAAGGGAGCTTGTAAACTGGCACGATCTGCTTGGGAGGCTGCACCCCAACGAACTGCGTCTAAAAACGAATCCAGCAAATCTGGTTTATCAAAGGCTTTTGGTTCTGGAATATCATCAGTCTTTTGAATAATCTGCGTGCCAATTTCTGTTTCCCAAACCACTTGGAGCGTTTCCCCCAACGCATCATCCTCAACAGATGAAAGACTCACTAGGTGCGTTTTATCTGCCTTGCTTTGTGTAGGAATAACACTTTGGCGAACCTCAGTTACGGTGTATGTACGTTGGCGAACTTTAACAATTTGCCCTTGCTCTGGTACAAACGAATAATTCATTGTTTGGTATCCAAATTTGTAGTTTGACAGAATAAATGTTAATTCAGGTAGCTATCGTGGTTATATATTTTACACGACATTTTAATTGAACAAACCCAATATTTACCCTGTTACAACTTAAAATTCATCCCTGATGTCCTGTCTTTCGGGGAGAGATTATCTAATCCTCCCCCACTCCGCTGATCGGTTTGATCGGTTTCTGGGAATTTCGTGTGCGTGATGTCTAAGGTTCAATAGTGGTCATCACAGGATGGCTATTGCTCGATTACGATGGGCAATCAATGGGAGATTGCAACAAATGGTTCGTCAGAATCGTACCCGAACGAACTACCACCAAGAGCATTCCAAGAAATGATTGAGCGTTATAATGTTGGATCGGAAGTTGACGAAGTAGTCTTCAATGAGTTAATCCAGTTCATGGAAGACCTTGATACCGAATCACAGCGTGCCATTCAGGGCAAGCTCCATGAAAATATCGCGCAGGGGTGCCGAGTACAGTATATTTGCATCCAATAATGCGGTGGTGAGCATCATAGATCGTAAAGACCGTCTTCTTGTGC